>JAAXZP010000155.1 GCA_012719815.1 Christensenellaceae bacterium | reverse complement strand
GCCTAAAAGCACGTTGACAGTTGCCGCATACGAAGCCTCCTGCGCGTGCACCACTGTCTTACGTTTCACCGGGCTGGCCGCGCACCGCTCCCGCGCAACCTTGGGCGTCTCGTCCGACATCGACGCGAGCAGCAGCGACAGCACGGCGCAGTCGTAGTTCAAAAGGAACCGTGCAGCGTGCGAATACCGGTCGCGGATCGCCTTGCATAGGCCGCAGTAATATCCCTTATAGGCTTCCAGTTCCTTGACCTTAAGCTCCGGCTTTAGTGGCTGCACGTATCCGAACATCGTTTCTCCAAATGCCGCATCATCCTGCGGGTCGTTTCTAATATTATCATGCAACCCCGTAATTCACAATCCGGCAGGCCGCAATTTTCACCCTCTGTTCATATTTATTTAATTTTATGCAAAAAAAAAAGGCCTGCACTCAAAGCGCAAGCCCTTCTGGTCAGTTTAATTATTCCTCGAGTATTCTCTTCAGGAACACCCGCGTTCTCTCCTGCGTGGGATTGTTGAATATCACTTGCGGGCTGCCCTCTTCCACAATGACGCCGTCGTCCATGAACACCACGCGGTCGGCCACGTCGCGGGCAAACGCCATCTCGTGCGTCACCACCAGCATGGTCAGGCCGCTGTGCGCGAGGCTTTTCATGACTTTCAGCACTTCGCCCACCATCTCGGGGTCCAGCGCGGAGGTCGGCTCGGCGAACAGCATCGCTTCGGGCTCCATGGACAGCGCCCGCGCGATGGCCACGCGCTGCTTCTGCCCGCCGGATATCTGGCTCGGCTTGGCGTTAATGTATCCGGCCATGCCCACCTGTTCCAGATACCTGGTCGCGATTTCCCTGGCCTTCTGCGGGTCGCGCTTTAGCACCTTGACCTGCCCCACCACGCAGTTGCCCAGCACAGTCAGGTTGTTGAACAGGTTGAACTGCTGGAACACCATGCCCATTTTCGCGCGGTATTCCGCTGTGGACATTGCGCCGTCCAGTATGTTGCGGCCGTGATAGAGTATCTCGCCGCTGGTGGGCAGCTCCAGCAGGTTGATGCAACGCAGCAGCGTGGACTTGCCCGAGCCGGACGCGCCGATGATGCACACCACTTCGCCTTTTCCGACCGAGAAGTTGATGTCCTTGAGCACCTCGACAGAGCCGAAATTCTTTTTCAGATGCCTGATCTCAATTATTTTATCCACGTCGTTTTCTCCCCGTCAGTGACTTTGATCTCGGCTTCCGGCACCGTCTGGGAGCCGTGAATGGTGAACGTCTTGGGGCCGTCCATTTTGCGCTCAATCAAGCGCAGTATGCGCGTCACCGTAAACGTCATGATGAAATAGAGCACGCAGGCGACAAAGAAAGTCTCAAACGGCTTGTAGGTGCCCGCATTGACCATGGACGTTTTGAAAAACAGCTCCGTCACCGATATGACGTTCAGCACCGACGTATCCTTGATGTTGATGACGAACTCGTTGCCGGTGGCGGGCAGTATGTTGCGGATCGCCTGAGGCAGTATGATGCTCGTCATGGTCTGCCCGTGCGTCATGCCGATGGAATGCGCCGCCTCAAACTGCCCCTTGTCGATGGACAGTATGCCGCCGCGCACGATCTCCGCCATGTAAGCGCCGGTGTTGATGGACACGATCACGATACCGGCAATGGTGGTGTCCGGGCTTATGCCCGTCGCCGCCGCAAAGCCGTAAAACAACACCATGGCCTGCACGATCATCGGCGTACCGCGGAACACTTCAATATAGACCGCCAGTATCGTGTTTACGACTTTTAACAGGATGCGTTTTACAGGAGAGCTCTTTGCGTCCAGTGGTATCGTCCGCACAATACCGATAACTAAGCCTATGGCGAAACCGATCAGCGTGCCGGTAATCGCAATCAGCAGCGTGGTGCCGGCACCCTGCAAAAACATCGGTCCGTATTTGGCGATTATCTTGCCTACCGTTTCAAAGAACACAACAAAGCCCTCCTGTCAGTATGCGCAACCTTACGAGGCCGGTTGGTTCTTTGTAGCGGCTTCCATCAGGGCTTTTCTGTCCGCCTCGGAAACGCCGGCCAGTATCTTGTTGATCGCCTCTACCAGCTCGGTGTTGCCCTTCTTGATGCCCACGGCAATAGAGGTATCGCCCTCCGTCAGGTCAAAGCCCTTCCCTTCTGCGAACTCGATGAAGACGTAGGTATCCGGATCAGCCGCCATGGCGGATTCGCCCTCGGGCTTCTCGCTCACATAGCCGTCGATGATGCCCGACGAAAGCGCCACGCGCATCGCCGTAAAGTCCTTCATCGCCTCCTGCTTGTCCACGCCTTCGATCTGGTCGATCTTGTCGTAGTGGTAGGTGCCCAGCTGCGCCGTGACCTTGGCGCCCTTGAAATCAGCCAGGCTGGTTGCGCCCTCATAAGCGCTGCCCTTCTTAACCACCATGCCCAGCACGATGTCTTCACGGTAATAGCTGTCGGTGAAATCGATGGACTCCTTGCGCTCCTCGGTGGGCGACATGCCCGCGATGATCGCGTCGATCACGCCGGACTGCAGCGCCGGGATCAGGCCGTCCCACGCTGTGGGGACGATGACCAGCTTCTTGCCCAGGCCTTCCGCGATGATCTTGGCGATTTCCACGTCGTAGCCGCCCGCATACTGGCCGGACTCAAGCGGCACGGCGCCGTTGCTGTCATCCGTCTGGGTCCAGTTGTACGGCGGGTAGGCGCACTCCATGCCCACTTTGAACGTGTCTTTCTCCACCGCCGGTTCGCTCGGCGCGGCCGGTTCAGCCGTCTCGGCGGGAGCGGGTTCGCTCGTAGACGGCGAGGGCGCTCCCGACGTACCGCCGCAGGCCGCCAGCGACAACACAAGCGCTGCTATCAGCAGAAAAATGCTCAGCTTTTTCATAAATTATCTCCTCTTATAGGTTAAAAATTTATTTTGCTAAAATGTTAGCATCATGTTAAACCGTATAATTTAACATATCAAAGTTTGTGGTATTTAGCAAGAACATATATAGCTTTGTGGCCATCCATATTGATACAAATGGTAAACACCGCAGTTTATGCTCATTTCTCAGCGCCGCGCCGGGCTGATCGGACAGCTTTATCGGTAGTATCTGGCAAACTCCTCCGCAAGCCCGGGCGCAATCGCAGCCACATCACATCGCTGCCCGTATTCGTTAAAGCTCACCGCGCCACCGCGGCCATCCGTTACCATGGCGCCCGCTTCCATCGCCACCAGCATGCCGGCCGCGCAGTCAAAGAAAGCTGCCCCGTGGCGCAGCGCCGCGTCCACGCGCCCGCAGGCGACATAGCACAGTTCCAGCGCCGCCACCGGCGTTACGCGGATCTGCCCCGCCGCTTCAACCAGCGCCGTCACTTCTTTGCTGCGCAGCGCCGCATGGTCCAGCGAGACCACCGCCTCCTCAATGCCGGACGTTTTTGAAGGCTCAATGCGCTTGCCGTTAACGTATGCGCCCATCCCGTATCTCGCATGAAACAGTTCGACATGCACCGGATCGTATACCACGGCGGCGCGAAGCTGCATATCTTCCAGATAAGCCAGGCTTATGCCCACGTCGAAAAGCCCGCGCCCAAGCAGGTCTGTGCCCATGCTGCTCACCGCGAAGCACGGACCGCCATAGCCCGCCGCAGCCGCCATCGTGTCATCCAGCGCAAAGCCGTCTGCCGTGCGGTGCGCCATCGTGGGCACAGCGAGAACGTCCGACCAGACCAGCACATCGCCGTAGCCGCCGTTTTCCCAGCCAGCCATCAGTTCGTCCAGCATCAGCGCGCTCGCCTCGCGGTGCTCGCCGCCTTCCATCAGCGTATCGCCCGCAACCATAGCGGCGTTCTTCATCATATAACAGATTGAAGCGATTTTTTCCGGTTCCATTTTGGCTTCCTTATCCTTAAATATTGGTGTAGGGCTCAATTATAGCATAACGCATCATGATTTGCCTGAAAAATATTCGCCAACATCGGGTATACTCATTGACAAGTGAGGCCTTATGTGTTAGATTACTGCTAGTGCTAAGAAATAGGCCTCGAGGCCTTTTTTAATTGTGCTGACACAAGTATTTTGGAGGAAGGCCATGCGTACAAAGATAACCCTGGCTTGCACGGAATGCAAGCAGAGAAATTATGACACAACGAAAAACAAAAAGAACGATCCGGATAGGCTGGAACTGAGCAAGTATTGCCGTTTCTGCAAAAAGCACACGATCCACAAGGAGACAAAGTAAGTCTTTTTGTCTGGGCCGTTTATAACGATTTGAGGATGTGAGGGCAATGGCAAAAACAAAGTTACTCGGCAACGAGCGTCGAGAAAAGCTGGAGCAGCAGAGAAAAGCTGCAAAAAAGGCCAATAAAAAGAAAAGAAAGAGCCCGGCCCGGTTCTTTAAGGACATCGTTTCAGAGCTGAAAAAGGTCACGTGGCCCACAGGCAAGGACCTAGTCAAATACTCTGGTGCGGTATTGGCGTTCATCCTCGTGGTGGCGGTCATAGTCGGCCTGATGGACCTCGGCCTTGAAGAATTGTTTAAGCTTGTGCTAAATAGATAAGGAGGCGCGCGCCGGATTTTTCCGGCAACCCGAACTTACTATGTCTGAAGAAGAAAAAGTTGACCTCGTCACGGAAAAACCGGAAATAAGTCCGGAAAATAAACCGGAGACAAATCCGGAAAATATACCGGAAAGAAAGGCGGAGAAGCCTGAGCACCCGAAACCGGGCGTGTT
>JAAXZP010000154.1 GCA_012719815.1 Christensenellaceae bacterium | reverse complement strand
TTCTACCGCAAGGTCAGGGATGCGGGCCTCAAGCCGATCATCGGCTGCGAGATGTACGTGGCGCCCGGCAAAATGACGGACAAGACGCGCGAGATGAAGGAGTATTCGCATCTCGTGCTGCTCGCGAAGAACAACGAGGGCTACAAAAACCTGATGCGATTGTCGTCCATCGGCTTTACCGAGGGCTTTTATCACAAGCCGCGCATCGACTACGACGTGCTGGAGAAGTATAAGGACGGCCTTATCTGCCTGTCCGCCTGCCTTGCGGGCGATATCCCGCGCATGATACTGGCAGGGGATGGGGAAGGGGCGGAACGGCTCGCCCGGCGGCTCAGGGACATGTTCGGCGAAGACTTTTATCTTGAGCTGCAGGACCACCATCTGCCCGAGCAGAAAATCGTCAACGCCGCGCTGATTGAGATGGCGAAATCGCTATCCATACCGCTGGTGGCCACCAACGATACGCATTATACCGTGCAGGAAGACGCGGAAGCGCAGGACATACTGCTGTGCATCCAGACGCGCTCGTTTATAGACGATGAGGACAGGATGCGCTTTGATTCCGACCAGTTTTACATCAAAAGCGCGGAGGAGATGGCCGCGCTGTTCCCGCATGTGCCCGAGGCCGTCAGCAATACGCTGGAGATCGCCAAAAAATGCGACGTGACGCTGGACTTTTGCGCGCGGCACCTGCCGGTGTTCGACGTGCCGGGCGGGGAAGACCATGCCGCCTATTTAAAGCGCATCTGCTACGAAGGGCTCTATGCGCGCTACAACCCGGTGACGGACGAGCTGAAAGAGCGGCTGGATTACGAGCTGTCCGTCATCGAGCGCATGGGCTTTACGGACTACTTCCTGATCGTGTGGGACTTCATCCGGTTCGCGCGGCAGCGCGGCATCATGGTGGGGCCGGGCCGCGGCAGCGCTGCAGGCAGCCTCGCGGCGTACACGCTGTACATCACCAACGTGGACCCCATCAAATACTCGCTGCTGTTTGAGCGTTTCCTGAACCCGGAGCGCATCAGCATGCCGGATATCGACATCGACTTCTGCATCGAGCGGCGGCAGGAGGTTATCGACTACGTCGTCAAAAAATACGGCGAAGACAAGGTGGCGCAGATCATCACGTTCGGTACGCTGGGGGCCAAGCAGGCCATCCGCGACGTGGCGCGCGCGCTCAAAATGCCGGTGTCCGAAGCCGATCGCATTGCCAAGATGGTGCCGTTTTCGCTCAAGATGACGATACAGCGAGCGATGGAGGAAAACCCGCGCCTCAAGGAGGAATACCTCACCAATCCCGATACCAAGAGGCTGTTGGACACCGCGATGAAGCTGGAGGGCATCTCGCGGCACGCGTCCACGCACGCGGCGGGCGTGGTGATATCGCGCGACCCCATCACCGAGCATGTGCCGCTGCAGATAAACCCGCGCGACGGCAGCGTGATCACGCAGTTTCCGATGAACACGCTGGAGAGCCTGGGCCTTCTGAAAATGGACTTTTTGGGCTTGCGCAACCTCACGGTGATCCGCCATACCATCGAACTGGTGGAGCGCACGCGCGGTGTCAAAATCGAGATGGAAAAGCTCACCTACGACGACCCCAAGGTTTTCGAGCTCATCGCCTCGGGCGATACCGACGGCATATTCCAGCTGGAAAGCGCGGGCATGCGGCAGCTGGCCATGCAGCTCAAGGCCGAAAACCTCGGCGACATCATGGTGGTCATCGCGTTGTACCGGCCGGGCCCCATGGAAAGCATACCCACATACCTTGCGGCCAAGCGCAACCCGAAGAGCGTGAAATACCTGCACCCGCGCCTCAAGCCCATACTCGAGGAGACTTACGGCTGCATGGTCTACCAGGAGCAGGTGATGGAGATCGTGCGCGACCTGGCGGGATATTCGCTGGGCCGCAGCGACCTGGTGCGCCGCGCGATGGGCAAAAAGAAGAAAGACGTGATGGAGAACGAACGACGCATATTCATCTACGGGGACGAAGCGAGCGGCGTACCCGGCGCGGTGAACCGCGGCGTGCCTGCCGAGACGGCTGAGGCGATATTCGACCAGATGGTGGAATTCGCCGAATACGCGTTCAACAAGTCGCACGCCTGCGCCTATGCGGTCATCACGTATTACACCGCGTACCTTAAATGCTACTACAAAGTGGAGTATTTGACGGCGCTGCTCAACAGCCTCATCGGCACGCCCGAAAAGATATCCGCGTATATCCAGTACTGCGTGAGCAGCGGCATAAAGGTATTGACGCCGGACATCAACAAGTCCCTGTACCTGTTCGAGCCGGAAGGCGGCAACATCCGTTTCGGCTTTGCGGGCATACGCGACGTGGGCCGCGCTGCGGAGGATATCGTGAAGGAACGCGAAAGAGGCGGGCCGTACACCAGCTTCCGCAATTTTATCAACCGCACTGCGGGCTTCCTCAACCGTAAGCTGCTGGAAGGGCTGATACTCGCGGGCTGTTTCGACAGCCTGGGATTAAAGCGCGCGCAGCTGATGAGCGTGGCCGAACGCGTGCTGAAGACGGCGCAGGACGCCCGGCGCAAAAATGTGGACGGCCAGATGTCGCTGTTCGACGCAATGCCCAGGGCGGATTCCGGCGACGCCGACGATTATCCGGACATGGAGGAGTATGCGAAGGACAAGCTGCTGTCGCTGGAAAAGCAGGCCACCGGCGTCTACCTCTCGGGCCACCCGCTGGACCGTTTCAAAGCGGATCTGGAAAGCCGCGACATCAACATATACAATGTGCTCTCCGCCGCCGACGACGCGGAAGCCGCGAAATACTT
Source organism: Christensenellaceae bacterium (assembly GCA_012719815.1). GTDB lineage: Bacteria > Bacillota > Clostridia > Christensenellales > SZUA-584 > SZUA-584. Next base: position 1,062 of record JAAXZP010000154.1, on the reverse strand, counting down.
CGAGTCGCGCATGGTGAGCCTGGCGGGCATATTGAGCGGGGTGCGCAAGCGCTCCACGAAGCAGAAGAAGCTGATGGGCAGCGCTTACCTGGAAGATCTGTACGGCACCATCGAGCTGATGGTGTTCCCCAGCGTGTTCGCCAAGGTGGAGCCGATGCTGGTGAACGATACCATCGTCGTGGTGACGGGCAAGGTGGACGTGCGGGAAGGCGAGGCGCCCGTGCTGCTGGTGGAGGATATTAAGCCTTATACCCGGCCCGACAGCAAGTACGCCGGCAATCGGCTCTACGTGCGCGTGCCGGAGGCTATGGGCGAGAATTTGAGCGCCCTGCGCCGCATATTGCTCACCTCGCCGGGCAGCGAGCGCGTGTCCGTGAAGTTCGCGAGCACGGGCAGGGCGGTAAAGCTGAGCAGCGCGCTCGCCGTAACGCTGACGGACAAACTGGTGGACAGCCTCAAGGCTGCGTTCGGCGCGGAGAATGTGGTGGTTCGGTAGCGGCAGGGAATAATCGCCGCGGTCTATTGAAGGAAACCCGAAATTATGATACGATAATGCCAAAGGAGCTAAGAGCGATGGATTCAGCGGATTTCTGCAAACAGGAATATATCGTGGTAAAGGCGCTGGAAGACGGCGTCAACATCATCGGTATGACGCGCGGCCGGGATACCAAATTCCATCATACCGAAAAGCTGGACAACGGCGAGGTCATGATCGCACAGTTCACCGAGAACACCTCCGCAATCAAGATTCGGGGTCGCGCGCAGATACTTACCGCATATGGTACTTTGATCTCTGGCAAGACGGAAGATTAATGCGAGAAGGAACGCTTATGTGGTTGGTTGTGGGCATGGCCAGTTCCAAGAAGACGGCGCAGGAGATGCAGCAGGCGCTGGAGGGCGAGGGCATACTCGTCAAGCTGCGCAATGTGTCATCCAAAGCGAAGGACGGCAGGGATACTTACGAAATACTGGTGCTGGAATCCGAGGCCGGCCAGGCCCGGGAGATATTATTTGAAAAGGGGTTGTCGTGAACGGTTCCGGCGCTGTCGCGGGGCCGCATAA
>JAAXZP010000018.1 GCA_012719815.1 Christensenellaceae bacterium | reverse complement strand
CTCTTCGACGACGATGGCAACCCCGTGATGGCTGATGATCCCAAGACAAAGGCCGCCTTTGAATTCGTCGTCAAAGCCATGAACACCGACAAGATCGTCGATCCGGGTTCGCTGACGGCGGATTATGAGACGGTCGCCAACGTGTTCTGCACGGGCGGAAGCGCGTTCATACTTCAGGCATGGCCCGGTGTTTATGCACTGGCGAACGACCCCGAATCTTCGTCGATCGTGGATCAGATCGCGGTGGCCGATGTTGCCGTGCATGCCAAGGGAGAGAAGCAGGTTGTGCTGACACTGCCGGAAGCGATGGCGATTCCGAAGACCTCCAAGAATAAGGACGCTGCGTGGAAGTACATCGAGTACATGTCAAGCAAGGAATTTGACAAGCAGAGAGCCGAGACCATTGGTGAGCTTCCGATCTGGACGGATCTGTTCTCCGATGCCGATCTGCTGGCAAAGTATCCTTATTGGAAGAACTTTGCGGGCCAGATCGCGAGCTCGCGGGGTTTGCCGAACCTGACCTGGTATGACGAGTACGGCAATGTGCTGATGACGGAAGTTCAGAAGATGCTGCTTGGCCAGATTTCTGTGGAAGAAGGGCTCAAGAGCATTCAGGAGCAGTGCATCGCATTAAAACAAGAAAATTCATAACATTTTCCTCGTAAGATTGAATCGGCGGGTGGTAAAGGACCGCCCGCCGATACCTTTATCCAGGGAGAATAAAATATGCCGGAGAATAAGCGAAAAAAACGTATAAAGCCTGAGAATATGCTGATCGGCGGAAGCTGGCTCGATCGTCATTTCCCCCAGGTGCTGTCAGCACCGAGCATCATCGTATTAGTGATCGTGATGGCTATCCCGATTGGATATTCGATCATCCTTAGTTTTTCGAAGCTTAATCTTTCGAATCAGACCATGTCGTTTGTAGGGTTGGACAACTATGTTAAGCTCTTTAGTGACGGCAGATTTCTTAATTCGATGGGGATCACGCTGGCGTTTACATTCATCACGGTTTTCCTGGAAATTGCGCTCGGTATCGCTATCGCACTGGTTCTCAACAAGAAATTTAAGGGTCGCGGTTTTGTACGCGGTCTTATGATATTGCCCTGGGCACTTCCCGGCGTTGTCAACGCGATTATGTGGAAGTGGATATTCAACGCGAATTACGGCCCCCTTAACGCCCTGCTCACGCAAACCGGCATTATAGACAGTTATCAGCTTTGGCTGGGGCAGCCAGTGTCCGCATTTTTCTGCGTGGTATTCGCGGATCTTTGGAAGGAGACGCCTTACGTCGTACTGCTGACCATTGCGGCGCTGGCGACAATACCGAACGATCTGTATGAAGCCGCCTCAATAGACGGAGCGGGCGGCTGGAGATCCTTCTGGAAAATCACTTTGCCTCAGATAAAGCCTGTAGTTGTCGTGCTGGTGATTACCAAGGTGATTTGGGCGCTTCAGACATACGATCTTATCTATATCATGACGGCTGGCGGGCCCGTTAACGCAACGGAGTTTATCACGCTGCTCATTCAGCGGACAGCCATCAAATACTCAGAGTTTGGTTACGCTTCGGCAATGAGTTATATGCTTTCCATCATATGTTTCTTCCTGACGTATTTGTATATCAAAATATTTATGCGGGGAGAAGAGGATGGAGGCATTGCCAGATCGTCCAAAATGCGAAAGCTGTCTGCTTCTGAGCGCAGGAAAAGGGGGGCGGTGGCATGAAGGTCCGGACGAAAAAGAAGATAGGAAGGGTTGTGCTGTATGTGCTCGTCGTGGCTATCGTGATATGGACAGTTGCGCCTTTCGCCTGGCTCATTATTGCAAGCATATCGACGAAGAAGGACCTCATTACGCTGACTCTTAAGTGGCTTCCGGAAACGCCGACACTGGAAAACTACAAAGCGATGCTTTTTGGCACATCGGGTAATACGACGGATGCCGCCTCACAGTTTATGCAGGCTATGATCAACAGCCTGATCGTGGCGGCCGTGGTGACGGCGATATCGCTTATCATCGGGCTGCTGGCGTCTTACGCGTATTCAAGATTCCGGTTCCGCGGCAAAAGCACTCTGATGAATATCACGATGTTTACGCGGATGCTTCCAGCCGTGGCGCTGATCATCCCGCTGTACATTATACTGATCAGGATGGACCTTCTGGATTCGCTGACAGGGCTGATCATCACACATCTGTCGTTTGTGATGCCGTATATCGTATGGATCATGAAGGGGTATATCGACGGGATACCGGTGGAGCTCGAGGAGTCCGCGATGATTGACGGGTGCAGCAGGCTTAGGGCTTTCGCGAAGATTATCCTCCCGGTGGCAGCTACAGGCCTGGCAGCAACGGTAATTTTTGCGTTTATATTGTCATGGAATGAGTTTTTCTATGCGGTGAACTTCACGAAGACGCTGAATTCCAAGACATTGTCGGTGCTGCTGACAGAGTTTTCGAGCAAGTTCGGCCCCAATTTCGTGCTCACATCCACAGCGGGTGTGATCGCCAGCCTCCCGCCTGTGCTCGTTGCTCTGATTTTCCAGAAGTACATCATTTCGGGGCTTTCTTCCGGTGCAGTCAAGGGATGACGACTGACCGGAATGGATTATCGGCAACGTACGGAGGTTAAGGCAATGCCCAGCTATTTTATTGGCATAGACGGTGGTGGCAGCAAGACCAGACTGATCTGTATAGATCGGGACGGCAATACGGTGGCCGAGGCGAAGGTGGCCGGAACTTATTACCGTCAGGACGGTGTCGATGCCGTCATAGAGCGTTTAAGGCAAGGCATGGACGAATTGTATCATGCTGCAGGCATAAAAGGTATTGCTGCCGAGGAGGTCATCGTCGGGTTCGGTATGCCCGGCTACGGGGAAAACAAAAAAAGTGACGACGCGGCGGTAAAGGCAATTCAACGCGCCGTTCATCCGCTGCGCATTATT
>JAAXZP010000017.1 GCA_012719815.1 Christensenellaceae bacterium | reverse complement strand
TGGTGCGGTATCATATGTTTGATCTGGAGGGCAAGGCCAAGCCGAAAACGATACGCCGGCGGGCGGTGATGCTCGGCCGTGAGACGTTTGAGCGGCTGATTGCGCTGCGCCGCGCGGACGTTATCGGCTCCGGCTGGCCGGTGGAGCGCGTGGCCTCGGCGGATAACTGGCAGCGCGAGCTGGATAATATGCAGGCTGAGGGCGTGCCGTGGACGGTGGCGGAGCTCAAAGTGACCGGGCACGATATTTCGCAGTGGCTGGGCATTCCCCCGTCGCCCATGGTGGGGGAAATATTGAAGGCGCTGCACAAGGAATGCGTGATGAACCCGAAGCGCAACAACCGGGAGGCGCTGAAAAAGAGCGCGCTGGCGCTGGGAAGAAAGTTAATATTAAATTAATATTACATATATTTCATAAAAGTTAACCCATAGGGTTGAATTATTCATGCATTCGTAGTATATTGTGTCTACCACCGGAATTTCGCTATTCACAGCATATTTGACAGCATGGATTTTGCGCCGGTTGTGGGGGTGCTGGTTTGGCGGTAAAGAGTTACAACTATAAAGGCCGTCCGCGGCATGCTTATAAAAGCGACAGGTTTGCCGGCGATATCGTTAATATTACCTTTAACATCGAAGGTGAATCGGAGAAGGGTCCGGAGATACTCCGCTTTGATACGACGATACGCTATTTTGACACCGGCGATACGGGCGGGGAAACGCTGCTTTTGGTGCATGGCATCGGCCAGTCGCTGTTCACCTGGCGGCAAAACATCGATTTCTTTGCGGACAGCGGCTACCGCGTGATCGCGATGGATCTGGCGGGCTGCGGCTTCAGCGGCCATCCCAATATTTATTACACCGTGGAAGAAAATGCGCTGGTGATCGGCGCGTTTCTGGACGCGATGGGCATAGAGAAAACGCATATCGCTGCGTTTTCCACCGGGGCGCTCAGCGCGCTGGTGTACGCCCACACGAACCCTGAACGCGTGGACCGCCTTGTTCTGGTATCGCCCGGCGGGCCCAACGAGAACTACCCGTTCGCGCTGCGCGCGCTGACGACCTGGCTGGGCCGCACGTTATTTTTGATGCATCTCTCCGAAACGGCGGTGCGCAACATTTTGAGCGACCTGTTTTTTGACGCCACGCAGTTGGGGCCCCAGGTTGTGGCGGGATATTATAAGCCGCTGCGTTACCGCGACGTGCGCGAGACGCTGGTCATGATGATGATGCATTTCGACGACACTTACGTGCGGTCGATATTAAAGAGCATACGACACCGCATACTGGTGTTCTCCGGCACTGAGGACAGGCTGCACACCGAGGACATGATACGCGATTACGCGCTGATTCCTCCCCATGCGGAGCATATCCGGGTGCGCAACTGCGGGCACCTGGTGCACGAGGAGAAGGCGGACCGTTTCAACGAGGCGGCGCTTTCTTTCCTCACCAAGAAGTACGCGTGGGAGGAAGAGGAGCCGATATAGCGGATAGCTGCGGCATGAAGCCCGCAACGTATGGCGCGGACATGGGCACAGGCTAGTGCCTGCGGGTTGATAAATATGCGTATTTTGGTATAATGCTCATAGAATAGGAAGCAGGATGAGCGCAAAACCGGTTCGGAGGTAATCTGTATTGAATTTTATCGACAGGGGCAGAAGGAGACGGCGGCGCATAAACATGCGCTTAAAGAGGGGCCGCAGAATAAGAAGCGCCTTCCGGTCTGGCGCGTCCAACCTGGCGCCCATCCTGAAAATCGCCGGCCTGGTCGCGGCGGTAGCCGGTTTGGTGCTGCTGGTGATATTCGTGATCGTGCCGCTGTTTGACGGCGGGAGCAAGCCGGAGCCCACGCCGACGCCTACGGTCGCTCCGACGCCCACGCCGTCGCCCACGCCCATCGCCAAGCCGGACATGTCGGACGGCGCTGAGGAGCTTCCCATCAATTACAACTCCATCAACGACCCGTACGTGTACGGGCGCGAAGTGGTGTTCTCCACCGGCGCGCCCGGGGAATCGGCGCCGACGCTCGACAGGATTGCGATATACAACATGGACACCAAAACCACCGAAGAGGTGGCGGAAATCAAGCTGACCAACGCCCACCTGTTTGAGCCCAGGATCAACGAAAAGTATATCGTGTATCTGGACTGCAAAAACGAAAACGGCGGTTCGGTATGCGCCTATAACCGGGAAACCAAGGAAACGTTTGTGATGCGCGAGTACCTGTACGGCAAGCCGAAGGTCTCGCTGGCGGGCAACCTCGCGCTGTGGATGCAGCAGACGGGCGGCGGTACGGACAAGCTCTACCTCTATAACCTGGACACGCGGGAAACCACGGTGATTGAGGAGCTGGTGGACCCCAACTCGATACGGTTCTCCCCCAGCGCCGCATATATGTCCGAGGACGCTATCATATTCGTGGAGCCCAAGGATGAGACCAAGGTGCCGGCCAACTCGTCCGCGTCCACCGAGGCCGAGCTGCGCATCATTCCGCTGAAAGAAGGCGGGGACAGGCAGAGCGTGCTGTTCCTGCCGGGCCCTGATACCTATGTGTACGACCCGATGATAGAGGGCGACAACATCGTGTTTTTGAACGGCCCGCGCGACCTGGCCAGCAACCTGATGCTGTGCGCCAGGACGGGCGACACGTATTCTCAGCCGGTGCTGATCGCGGAAGGCGTGCTCAACTACTGCATGGGCGACGGCTTTGTGGCGTATACCAGCAAGGACAGCACGATAATGATCTACTATTTTAAGGACGGTTCCACCGGTCGGCTCTCCAAGGACGGCACCAAGGGCGTGCTCGCCAGCGCGAACGGCAAGGACGTCGTGTGGTACGACGTGACGGATATCGAGTCGGCCAGCGTGATCATCCATCTGCAGGTTCCATAAGATACGGCTGTCGAAAGGGCTGCGGCAACGCTGCGGCCCCTTTTTTGTGCCAGGCGGGAAACGGAGAAGAAAATTAAGGCCGCAGGGCTATGCTCTGCACCGTATACTTTTATTGAGCAGGAAACGATGACTATAATTCTGATGAAGAAGGGCTGCTGCCTTCGGACTGGTCCCTGGCGGCTGCTGCTTTCTGTTTCAGCTTTTTGTACATATTGAGATAGGCGTACTGGAAGAGCGACGCCAGCGACAGCACCAGCGCGAAGCTCATGAACCAGATGTGCCACGGCGAGACGGTTTTATGGAAGAAGGCAAAAGCCACCGACGTGTTGAATATAAACGCGGCGACTTTGCCGAATTTGTTGGCCGGGGCGATGATATCGCGGAAGTAGAGGAACACGCCGCCGGCGATCATCAGCAGTTCCTTGACGAACAGCGCAATCAGTATGGGCCAGCCCATTTCACCCAGAGCGCCCGATACGGTGAACGAGATGACGGCGAACACCGACATCAGCTTGTCGGCCAGGGGGTCCAGCAGATGCCCGCTTCGGTGACCAGGCGGTATTTGCGCGCAATGTACCCGTCCAGCAGGTCTGTCGAGCCGGCGATGATGTAGATGATGAGCGCGGGCAGCATCCTGTCAAAATAGATGAATATCGAACAGACCGGCACCAGCGCAAGCCGGAACAGCGTCAGCAGATTGGGAATGTTGAGCGGTATTCTGTTCACACGGCTCCCCCTGTTTTGGCTTTTTAGGAAACGCCGCCAAAAGCATGGCGGCGTACCTTATCCCCGTTCGTTTTGATTATGCTTCGTCGATCGGCTTGCCATGAGCCAGAAGGTATTTCTCGGCCTCGGGGCTCCAGAAGCCGCCGTTTTTGGCCGTGATGTCCGCCAGGCCTTTGAAGAAGGAGTCTTTTTCGCCCAGTTTCGCGAAATCGTCGATAGCGGTGAGCGGCATGGAGATGTGCGTGTAAATCAGCTTCTTGCCGCCGGGTATCTCGGGCAGGTGCAGTGTGGCTTCCACCACGCTGTCCAGACCGCCCACGTGGGTGACCATGGCTGTCGGGTTGATAAGGCCCTTGCTCATCATGTCCAGCGATTCCCGCATGTCGTCGTTGTTGCCGCCCGAGGTGCCCACGATGTGCGTAAACGAGTAGTGCACGTTGTAGAAGTTGAGGCTGGCCGAGAAATTCGGGTCGGTGGGACCGGCGAAGAAGTTGAGACAGCCGTCTTTGCAGAGTATGCTGTCGCCCTGCTCGACGACCGACCTGACGGGCGCCATCACCAGCACGTCGTTGTAACCTTTGCCGCCCGAGAGCGCCATCAGCTTCTCGGTGCTGCCTTCCTCGCGGGTGTTGACGTAGTGCAGCTCAACGCCGCAGCGCCTGGCTTCTTCCACGGTGTAGATGCGCGCCGCGCGCTCAAGACGGGCTTCGTCGATATCGGTGACGACGAGCAGCTGCGGCCGGCGGTCGCAGTGCAGCGCGTAGTCGATGGCGCCGAGACCCATGGGGCCCACGCCGGCGAGTATCGCCATGTTGCCGCCTTCCACGATGCCCATGTCGTGGACGTAGGAGCCCTGGCGGGTGTGGTAGAACGCGTGGAAAGTACCCACGATACAGCTCATCGGCTCAGCCAGCGAGCCGTAGAAGAACGCGTCGGATTCGAATTTAAACAGGCAGTCCATGATAACCGCTTCGGGCGGGATGATGATGTAAGTAGCGTCCCCGCCGCAGTAGGGATGCGAATAGCCGGGCGCGTCCTGGGAGCCCTTGTAGTTGAACGCCGGCTGGATGGAGAATTTGTCACCCGGAGCGAACATGTCGCGCCATTTTTCTCCCACTTCCACTATCTCGCCGCAGAATTCGTGCCCCAGTATGGTGGGATTGGTGGCCACGTCGT
>JAAXZP010000153.1 GCA_012719815.1 Christensenellaceae bacterium | reverse complement strand
TTATTATAGCATACAGCATGCCGCCGGGGCTATTGTTTATCTGCAAGACGCACAATTTATGCGCGGGATGCGGCGGGCGGCGCGTCTTGATTTATGAAGCGGGCCTGTGTTATCGTTATCCGGAAGGGACGGTGGCGGGTATGGAGCGGTCGTGCGTGCAAGTTTATACCGGAGACGGCAAGGGCAAGACCACCGCGGCGATGGGCTTGGCGCTGCGCGCTTTGGGTGGCGGGCTTTGTGTCAAGGTGGTGCAGTTCCTGAAAGGCTGCGAATCCGGCGAGGTGATGATGCTGGAGCGCCTGGGTGCTGAGGTGGTGCGCGTGTCGGCGGGCGGCAAGTTTCTGCGGGACATGACCGACGAAGAAAAGGCGGCGGTCAGAAAGAGCGCGCAGGCGGCTTTGCCGGTGATCCGCGGCTGGCTGGGCAAGGCGGACATGGTGGTGCTGGACGAGGCGCTGGGCGCGCTGCACGGCGGCCTGCTGTCGCTGGACGACCTCATGGATATCATTGACCACCGCGGCGGCACGGAAATCGTGCTGACCGGCCGGGCCGCGCCTGCGGAGCTCATTGAGCGGGCTGATCTCGTGACGGAGATGCGGCCGATAAAGCACTATATGGACGCGGGCGTGAAAGCCCGGAAAGGGATCGAGTTTTGAGCGGCGTCGTGCTGATAACGGGCGGCGCGCGCAGCGGCAAGAGCGCGTTCGCCGAAAAGCTGGCGCGGGAGTCCGGCCTGGCCGTGGGCTATATCGCGACGGCAGCAGCGTCCGACGAGGATATGCTCGCGCGCATTGCGCGGCACAGGGTGCAGCGCCCGGCGGATTGGGCCACGTTTGAGATGTACCGCGATTTTGAATCGCTGGAAGCCGACGCGCGGTTTGACGCGTGTGGGCTGTTTTTGCTTGACTGCCTGACCACGCTCGCGACCAACCACATGATGGACAGCGGCCTGGATTTTGATACGTGTGCTTTGGCGGAAGTGGATAAGCTGGAGGCGTCCATCACGGCGGAAGTGGACACGCTGCTGGATATGATGGAACGGCGCGGCAAGCGCCTTGTCGTCGTGACCAACGAGGTCGGGATGGGGCTGGTGCCGGCGTACCGCATGGGCAACCTGTTCCGCGATATCGCTGGTCGGCTGAACGCGCACGTGGCGCGCCGCGCGGACGAGGTGTGGTGCATGATATCCGGCCTGCCGCTGCGGCTGAAGTGATAAGGATGGCGGATTGAAGAGTTTTGTGATGATGCTGTCGTTTTTCACGCGGATACCCGTGAAGGCGACGGACGGCATCGACGAGGCGGCGTACAAAAAAGGCATCGCGCATCTGCCGGTGATTGGCCTGATTATCGGCGTTGCGACGGGTGCGGTGAGCCTGCTGGCCGTGTGGACCGGGCCGTATATCGCGGCATTTTTGACGCTGCTCGTCTACTTTCTGCTGACGGGCGGGCTGCACGCGGACGGGCTGGCCGATACGGTGGACGCTTTCGGCGCGCGGCGAGATAGGGAGAAAACGCTGGAGATATTGAAGGACAGCCATACTGGAGCGTTCGGCGTTTTGGCGCTGGTGATGCTGGTTGTGGGCGATATCGCGGCGCTGGCCGGGGCGGGCCGTGCCGCGTGGCTGTTTCCACTGGTCGGTCGGACTGCGGCGCTGCTAACGGGGCGGTGTTTTAATTGCGCGCGGCCGGGCGGCCTGGGTCAGTGGTTTGTAGACGGCGTGAAAACTGTACATATTATATATAGCGGGGCGCTGTTTGCGGCGGCTGCTGCCGCAGCGGCGATTGACTATGGTCATATGGCTTTTGACGCGGCGCGGTTCGCCGTTTTGATGGGCGCTTTCGTGCTGGCAGCGGGATTGACGCTGCTGATCGTGAGCCGGTTTGCCAAACGCATCGGCGGGGTGACGGGCGATATCGTCGGGTTTTCCGTGGAAGCGTCGCAGCTTGTGTTTCTGGTACTTGCGGCATCAGCTCAGGCGCTGCTGTGAGGAATTGGCTTCGTCACCAAACGACAAAAAACAAGCTTTGACAAAAAGGGCCTGTGCTATATAATGTTAATAACGACAGGGGTAAAAGAGAGGGACGTCTATGGGCAAATCAATCAACGATATTTTCCTGGAGGATTTCCAGGGCGTTGTCGGCGAAATGCTGATACGTAACCGGAGCATACTGGATGTGCTGTCCAAGATACAGGTCAGCGGGGGGCGCGTAAACCGGGCTGTCGTCAAATCGGTGACGCACTGCGGCTGCATCAGCATCGACGGAAAGAAACAGGCTTTCCCAAATGGCGCCAGCATCAACGACCTTTCCGGACTGGTATCCACGCAGGTAAAAGGAGAGCTTTGCCCAGATTGTCGCCAGACCATCGAGAAGGAAATCGGCGGCGCGCTGTTCTATCTCGCGGCGCTGTGCAACACGCTGGACATCAGCCTTTATGACGTGATACTCAAGGAGAAGGAAACGCTGGCCACGCTGGGCAACTACAGCCTGCGGTAAGGTATACGGGCATAAATGAGCGGCCGGATAAAGGCCGCTTTTGTTTTCCGGAAGGCTGTCAGCGGGGGGACAACTGTTTTCATTTTTGAGGCGGCCCGACGAGAGAAAAAAGAGCGTAAAAAAGGGTTTTTTTGCTGAGGTTTTTGTTGACAAGCCAAATTGGATATAGTAATATGGTATACTGCGTTAGCATGATCATAATAGGGGGAGTGTCTGATTTGCCTCGAAAAATTAAGCCCGCTATATGACCTGTGGCCCGGGACCCGCAGAATAAGAAATCCTGATTTTGGGAATAATCTGCGAGTGCCTTTTTTCTTGAGAGCGACTACAATTTTTTTTGCATAATGGGAGTGTGGTTATAAAGATATGGTACACGAAGTCAAAATAGGCAAGCGGAGCAGAATGAGCTTTTCCAAGATTCAGGAAGTCCTGGAAATGCCGGATCTGATCGAGGTCCAGAAGAACTCTTACAAGGCGTTCCTGGAAACAGGTCTGAGGGAGGTTTTAAACGATATCTCTCCCATCACGGACTACTCGGAAAACCTTATCCTCGAATTCGTGGACTATTATCTGGACGACAAGCCCAAATATACCGTGGAGGAATGCAAGGAGCGCGACGTTAACTATGCCGCGCCTTTAAAGGTGATCGTTCGGCTGCTCAACAAGGAAACAGGCGAGATGAAGGAGCAGGAAGTGTTTATGGGCGACTTCCCGCTGATGACCGAAAAGGGCACCTTCATCATCAACGGCGCGGAGCGCGTCATCGTCAGCCAATTAGTGCGCAGCCCCGGCGTTTATTACGACGTGGTCATCGACAAGAGCGGCAAAAAGCTGTTTTCCGCGACCGTGATTCCCAACCGCGGCGCTTGGCTGGAGTATGAAACGGACAGCAACGACTGCTACTGGGTGCGCGTGGACCGCACGCGCAAGCTGCCCATAACGGTGCTGATGCGCGCGATGGGCTGCGGCACCAACCAGGAGATCATAGACCTGTTCGGCGACGAGGAATTCCTGCAGGCCACGTTCAAGAAAGACAGCGGACAGAGCGTGGAAGACGGGCTGATTGAGATATACCGCCGCCTGCGTCCGGGCGAGCCGCCCACGGTGGAGAGCGCCCGCATGCTGCTGGATTCGCTGTTCTTTGACCCGCGGCGCTATGACCTTGCGCGCGTGGGCCGCTATAAGTTCAATAAAAAGCTGTCTGTGGCGGAGCGCATCGAAGGCCACAAGAGCGCCGATAACATCGTGACCGAAGACGGCGAGCTGCTGGTGGCCAGGGGCGAGATCATATCCCACGAGGCTGCGGAGAAGATAGAGACCGCGGGTATCAACAGCGTGACGCTGCTGATCGGCGAGAAGGAAGTGAAGGTGGTCGGCAACAACTTCGTGCGCGTGGACAGCTACCTGCCGTTCCCGCCCATCGAAGCGGGCCTCAACGAGAAGGTGCACTTTCCGACGTTCAAGGCGCTGCTTGCGGAATACGGCCACGACGAGGAACTGCTCAAAAAGCAGCTGAAAGCCCACGTGAACAGCCTGATTCCCAAACATATCATCGTCGACGACATCATGGCGACGATGAGCTACCTCATCGGGTTGAAATACGGTATCGGCAAAACCGACGATATCGACCATCTGGGCAACCGGCGCCTGCGCAGCGTGGGCGAGCTGCTGCAGAACCAGATCCGCGTGGGTCTCTCGCGGCTGGAACGCGTGGTGCGCGAGCGCATGTCCATTCAGGATATGGACATGGCGCCGCCTTCCAACCTGATCAACATCCGTCCGGTGACCGCGGCCATCAAGGAGTTTTTCGGGAGCTCGCAGCTTTCGCAGTTCATGGACCAGACCAACCCGCTGGCCGAGCTGACGCACAAGAGAAGGCTTTCTGCCCTGGGGCCGGGCGGCCTCAACCGCGAGCGCGCTTCGTTCGAGGTGCGTGACGTGCATCATACGCACTACGGCCGCATGTGCCCCATCGAGACGCCTGAAGGCCCGAACATCGGCCTTATCGGGTCGCTTTCCACCTATGCGCGCATCAACGAGTATGGCTTCATCGAATCGCCGTACCGCGTGATTGACAAGGAGAAAAAGATCATAACGGATAAAATCGTCTACCTGACGGCGGACGAAGAGGATAAATACGTGGTGTCGCAGGCCAACGAGCCCATCGGCGAGGACGGTTTCTTTGCCCGCCCGCGCGTTATGGCGCGCCGACAGGAGGAGATCGTCGAAGTGTCCCGCGATGAGGTGGACCTGATGGACGTATCGCCCAAGCAGGTCGTGTCGGTGGCCACGGCGCTTATCCCGTTCCTGGAAAACGACGACGCCAACCGCGCGCTGATGGGTTCCAACATGCAGCGCCAGGCGGTGCCGCTGATCCGCACCGAAGCGCCCATCGTGGGCACGGGCATGGAGTTTAAGGCGGCGCAGGACTCGGGCGCGGTGGTCCGCGCGTATGAGGACGGCGTGGTGACCAGCGTTTCCGCAGACCGCATTGTTGTACAGGAAAAAGACAGGGTTCGCGAATACAAGCTGATCAAGTTCGCGCGCTCCAACCAGGGCACCTGCATCAACCAGCAGCCCATCGTGAAGAAGGGCGATCATATCAAGAAAGGCGAAACCATCGCCGACGGGCCCTCCACCGCCCAGGGAGAGCTGGCGCTGGGCCGCAACGTACTGGTGGGCTTCATGACCTGGGAAGGCTACAACTACGAAGACGCGATACTCATCAGCGAACGCCTGGTGCGCGACGACGTGTTCACGTCCATCCATATCGAGGGCTACGAGTGCGAAGCGCGCGATACCAAGCTGGGGCCCGAGGAGATCACCCGGGATATCCCCAACGTGGGCGAGGAGGCTTTAAAGAACCTCGACGAGCGCGGCATCATCCGCATCGGTGCAGAGGTGCGCGCGGGCGACATTCTCGTGGGCAAAGTGACGCCAAAGGGCGAGACGGAGCTCACTGCCGAGGAACGCCTGCTGCGCGCGATATTCGGCGAGAAGGCGCGCGAGGTGCGCGATACGTCGCTGCGCGTGCCGCACGGCGAAGAGGGCATCGTGGTGGACATCAAAGTGTTCACGCGGGAGAACAAGGACGAGCTGACCGCGGGCGTCAACAAGCTGGTGCGCGTGTATATCGCGCAGAAGCGCAAGATCTCCGTGGGCGACAAGATGGCGGGACGCCACGGCAACAAGGGCGTTATATCGCGCATACTGCCGATTGAGGATATGCCGTTCCTGCCGGACGGCACGCCGCTGGACATCGTGCTCAACCCGCTGGGCGTTCCCTCGCGTATGAATATCGGGCAGGTGCTGGAAGTGCACCTTGGCTATGTGGCCAGGGCGCTGGGCTGGCACATTGCTACCCCCGTTTTCGACGGCGCATCGGAAGAGGATATCATGGAACTGTTCCGCCAGCAGGGCATCAACCCGGACGGCAAGACGATACTCTACGACGGCCGCAGCGGCGAACCGTTTGAGAACCCCGTAACGGTGGGTTATATGTACATCATGAAACTGCACCATCTGGTGGACGACAAGATACACGCGCGTTCCACCGGCCCGTACTCGCTGGTGACGCAGCAGCCGCTGGGCGGCAAGGCCCAGTTCGGCGGCCAGCGGTTCGGCGAGATGGAAGTGTGGGCGCTGGAGGCTTACGGCGCTGCCAACACGCTGCAGGAGCTGCTGACCGTCAAGTCGGACGACGTGGTGGGCCGCGTGAAGACGTACGAGGCCATTGTGAAGGGCGAAAACATTCCGGAACCGGGCGTGCCCGAGTCTTTCAAGGTGCTGATCAAGGAGATGCAGTCCCTCGCGCTGGATGTGAAGGTTCTGGGCGACGTGGGCGAAGAGATTCCGCTGCGCGAGAGCGTGGACGACGATGTGGGCGCCCTCGAAGTCAACATCGAGGGTTCCGAAGTGGACAGCATTCCCGAGAAGCGCATTGCCAAGCCGCGTGAGGACGACTTCTCCGACATTTCATTCGAAGAACTGGAAGTGCCGGATATCGACGGGCTGGACGATATCGATATCGATGTGGACAGCGGCCTGGAAGGCTCCCGTTTGCCGGATGACGATTTGGACAGTTTCGACGATGACCTCGATTTTGACCTCAGCGAAGACGAGGAACTGGATGAGGATACTGACGAACTGGAAGACGAAGGTCTGGAAAAGGACAGCTATTACGACGAGGAATACCGCAGGAAGGGGTATCGGGACGAGTATGACGACGATCTCGACTCTTTAGACGGCTTGATTGGTGACGACGAGCTGTTCGACGACGACTTCGACAAGTAAGATTTGGAGAGCTTTTGGGATATACGAGAGGAGAGAGGTTATTTGTTCGAGCTAGGCAATTTTGAGGCGATACAGATTGGGTTGGCGTCTCCTGAAAAGATCAGGGAGTGGTCGAGGGGCGAGGTTAAAAAGCCCGAGACCATCAATTACCGCACATTAAAGCCCGAGAAGGACGGCCTTTTCTGCGAGCGTATTTTCGGACCCACGAAGGACTGGGAATGCCACTGCGGGCGCTACAAGCGCGTGCGCTATAAGGGCATTGTCTGCGACAAGTGCGGCGTGGAGGTCACCAGGGCCAAGGTGCGCCGCGAGCGCATGGGCCATATCGAGCTGGCTGCGCCGGTGTCGCACATCTGGTATTTCAAGGGCATCCCGTCGCGCATGGGGCTGCTTTTGGATATGTCCCCGCGCGATCTGGAAAAGGTGTTGAATTTCGCCGCGTATGTGGTGGTAAACCCCGGCAACACGCCGCTGGAATACAAGCAGCTTTTGACGGATAAGGAATTCCGTGAAGCGCAGGAGAAATACGGCGAGGATGCGTTCGTCGCCAAGATGGGCGCCGAGGGCATCAAGGATTTGCTGAAGGATATCGACCTGGAAAAAACGTCGCGCGAGCTTCGGAAAGAGCTGGAGAACGCTACGGGCCAGAAACGCGTCCGCGCGATCAAGCGGCTGGAGGTTATCGAGGCGTTCCGCCAGTCGGGCAACAAGCCTGAGTGGATCATACTCGAGTGCATACCGGTTATACCGCCCGAGCTGCGGCCCATGGTGCAGCTGGACGGCGGCCGTTTTGCGACCAGCGACCTAAATGACCTCTACCGCCGCGTGATCAACCGCAACAACCGCTTAAACAGGCTGCTGGCGCTGCGCGCGCCGGATATCATCGTCCGCAACGAGAAGCGCATGCTGCAGGAAGCTGTGGACGCGCTGATTGACAACGGCCGCAGGGGCAGGCCTGTGACGGGCCCCGGCAACCGGCCGCTTAAGTCTCTGGCCGACATGCTGCGCGGCAAACAGGGCCGGTTCCGCCAGAACCTGCTGGGCAAGCGCGTGGACTATTCGGGCCGCAGCGTTATCGTGGTGGGCCCGGAGCTTAAAATGACGCAGTGCGGCCTGCCCAAGGAGATGGCGCTGGAGCTGTTCAAGCCGTTTGTGATGAAGAAACTGGTGGAGCAGGGCCTGGCGCACAACATCAAGAGCGCCAAGCGCATGGTGGAGCGCGTGCGCCCCGAGGTGTGGGGCGTGCTGGAAACGGTCATCAAGGACCATCCGGTGCTGCTGAACCGCGCCCCCACGCTGCACAGACTGGGCATTCAGGCGTTTGAGCCGGTGCTGGTGGAAGGCAAGGCGTTAAAGCTTCATCCGCTGGTGTGCACCGCGTACAACGCCGACTTTGACGGCGACCAGATGGCCGTGCACGTGCCGCTCTCCGTGGAGGCGCAGGCGGAGTGCCGCTTCCTGATGCTCGCCGCCAACAACATACTCAAGCCGCAGGACGGCAAGCCGGTGGTCAGCCCGACCCAGGACATGGTTATCGGCAGCTATTACCTGACCATTGTGCGCGAAGGCGCCAAGGGCGAGGGCCGTTATTTCGCGTCGCCGGAGGAGGCGGTGATCGCCTACCAGACGGGCGCGATCGATCTGCAGGCGCTGGTTAACGTCAAGTACACAAAAGTGATAAACGGCGAGACCAAAAGCAAGGTAATCAAGACCACGCCGGGCCGCATCATATTCAACGAAGCGATACCGCAGGATCTCGGCTTTGTGGACAGAACGCAGCCGGGCAACGAGCTTTTGCCGGAGATTGACTTCCTGGTGGGCAAGAAGCAGCTGGGTCAGATCGTGGACTACTGCTACCGCAAATACGGCGAGACCAAGACGGCCGAGATGCTGGACAACATCAAGCGGCTGGGCTTCCATTACTCCACGATAGGCGCGATTACCATCAGCTTGAGCTACATCGTTGTTCCCGAGGCCAAGAAGGAATATATCCGGCAGGCCGAGGAAAAGGTCATGGAGATTGAGAAAAAGTTCAAGCGCGGTTTCCTGACCAACAAGGAGAGAAAAGAGAACGTCATCAAGGTGTGGGCGGACACCACCAACAAGGTGACTGAAGCGCTGATGAGCGGCCTTTCCCAGTTCAATCCGGTATTCATGATGGCCCATTCCGGCGCGAGGGGTTCAACCAACCAGATCCGCCAGCTCGCAGGCATGCGCGGCCTGATGGCCGACCCGTCCGGCGAGATCATCGAGATCCCGATCCGCGCGAACTTCCGCGAAGGCCTCACGGTGCTCGAGTTCTTCATTTCGACGCACGGCGCCCGTAAAGGTTTGGCGGATACCGCGCTCAGAACGGCGGACTCCGGATATCTCACCCGCCGCCTGGTGGACGTCAGCCAGGACGTCATCGTGCGCGAGTACGACTGCCTGAAGGAAGGCGAGCCGGTGCGCGGCATGTGGGTGGAGGAC
>JAAXZP010000152.1 GCA_012719815.1 Christensenellaceae bacterium | reverse complement strand
GTTGAATAAAGAATTGAAACAGCAATAAGGAAGTTTGGTGATTGAATTTTGAGCAAAAAGACGACTGCCGAATCGAAGGCCGATGCTGCTGAAAACTTGGATGCGGAACTGGCGAAGAAGGCCGGCGACAGCGGCAGGCAGTTAGACAAGGATGATGGTCTGACTCTGTCAGAGGAAAACCTGGCGAAACTCGAAGCCCTCGGCGGCATTATCTCCCGCCAGGCCAAGGACGATAAGCTTAAGGAAGAAAAGATCAAGCATGTCATCGAGACCGGCAAAAAGAAAGGCGTCCTGACCTACAAGGAGATCAACGACGCGCTGGAAGGCGCCGAGATCGATGCGGAGAACCTCGACAAGCTGCTTGGCGCGCTCGAGGAGATGAAGATCGACGTCATTGACGGCGAGATCGACAAAGATATCATCGACGAGGAAGAAGATATCGACGCTGATATCGACCTGTCCGTCCCGGAAGGGGTCAGCATTGACGACCCGGTCCGCATGTACTTAAAGGAGATCGGCAAGGTCAGCCTGCTGACCGCCGAGGAAGAGGTGGAGCTGGCGAAGCGCATGGCCCAGGGCGACGACGAGGCCAAGCGCAGGCTCGCCGAGGCCAACCTGCGGCTGGTAGTGAGTATCGCCAAGCGGTATGTGGGCCGCGGCATGCTGTTCCTTGACCTGATACAGGAGGGCAATCTGGGGCTCATCAAAGCCGTCGAGAAGTTTGACTACACCAAGGGCTATAAGTTTTCGACCTACGCCACGTGGTGGATCCGCCAGGCCATTACCCGCGCGATCGCCGACCAGGCGCGCACCATCCGCATCCCGGTACATATGGTGGAGACCATCAACAAGCTGATCCGCGTATCGCGGCAATAGCTGCAGCAGTACGGGCGAGACCCGCTGCCCGAAGAGGTGGCGCGCGAGATGGATATCAGCGAGGACAAGGTCCGCGAGATACTTAAGATCGCGCAGGAGCCGGTGTCGCTGGAGACGCCCATCGGCGAGGAGGAGGACAGCCACCTGGGCGACTTTATCCCGTACGACGACGCGCCGGCGCCCGCGGAGGCTGCTGCGTACACGCTGCTCAAAGAGCAGCTGATGGACGTGCTGGACACGCTGACCCCGCGCGAAGAGAAGGTGCTGCGCCTGCGCTTCGGGCTGGACGACGGGCGTGCGCGCACGCTGGAGGAAGTGGGCAAGGAGTTTCAGGTGACGCGCGAGCGCATCCGCCAGATAGAGGCCAAGGCGCTGCGCAAGCTGAGGCACCCCAGCCGCAGCAAGAAGCTGCGCGACTTTCTGGATTAAGGCGGCGCTTCAGGAGCTTCGTCAAGGCAGCCCTGCCACGGCGGGACTGCCTTTTTCACGTTCGGCGCCACGTCGGGATTATCACGTAAAAGAGGAGGACGCATGAAGCTCTCAGGCAGGCTGCTGGCCATCGCCGAGATGGTGCCCCCTGTGGATACGGTGGCGGACATCGGCTGCGACCACGGCAAGCTGGCGGTGTGGCTGGTGAAAAACGGCCGTGCGCGCCGCGCGGTCTGCGGCGACATCAGCGCCCCGTCACTGGAAAAGGCCCGCAAAAAGGCGGAGGAGGAAGGGCTCTCCGACCGCATATCGGCGCGCGTGGGCAGCGGGCTTTCCGTGCTGGCTCCGGGCGAGGCGGACGCGGCGGTGATCGCGGGCATGGGCGGCGAACTGATCGCGGCCATATTGGAGGCGGACATCGGCAAAGCGCCGGATGTGCTGGTGCTGTCGTGCCATTCCATGGCGGACGTGCTGCGCGGCTGGCTGGCGGACAACGGGTTTTGTTTCGAGGATGAGGTGCTGGTGGAAGAGGGGCGGCATTTTTACCCCATCATGCGGGTGCGGCGCGGTGAGAGCCGTACGCTGAGCATAAGCGAGCGCGAGTTCGGCCCGGTGCTGCTGCGCAAAAAGCCGGAAGCGCTGCGTCGGCTGCTGGAAAGGCGCATCCGCGAAACGCAGCGCATTTATGCGGAGCTGGAGAGGGCGGAATCGCCGCGCAAGGCGGAGC
>JAAXZP010000151.1 GCA_012719815.1 Christensenellaceae bacterium | reverse complement strand
TGGCGTTCCAAGCATCCGGCCATTCGCACAGGTCGATGGCCCACCAGTCGCCCTTGTATCCGGCGATGTCAAGCAGCGCCGGTATCACGACGTCAAAATCGATGACGCCGTCTCCAAACGGCGCGTGCGTGCTGGTTTCCGCTACGTTGAGCGTGCCGTCCGAATCGATAAGGTGGACCAGCCCCACGTGCCCCTTTATCATCTCGCAGAACTCCGGAATGCCGCCTTCAAGCGTGCAGCCCGGTTCAATATGGCGCGCGCCGACCACTGCAGACATATGGCCATGGCAGGTATCAAACAGCAGCGAGAAGTTCTTCTGACCGACGTCCTTAACAACCTCGACGATGTTTTTGGGCTCATTGATGATAAAGCCCGGCTCAAACTCCCACACCACCTGGATGCCGTAATCCGCCGCGTGCTGCGCACATTTGATAAACATTTCCTTGATGAAGTCCTTAACGGCTTCATAAGACATGTTATCCGGCAGTATCGGCGGAGCGCCGCTGTCGATACGGATTATCTTCCAGCCCATATCAGCCATGAATTTTAAGCTGTTGTCATAAAGCGCCATCCAATCCTTATTGCTCTTGAGGGAATCCGCGCTCCAGGTATCCGCGGCATAATCCGCTACCTCCAGGTTATAATCCGCCAGCAGCTTTTTGAGCTCTTTTCTCTTTTCGGGCGTATCATAAAGGTCGGGGTGTGCATGCGGTTTGAAACCGCCCATGCTGATTCCATCGAAGCCAAGCTCGCTCAGTTTTTCACAGAGGCGAGGCAGCAATATAGGGTCATCTGCAAACGCACCGAACACATCAGCCCAACTACCGATCGATACCTTCTTCATAACCTATACACTCCTTTGATTTGTTTTATAAATTTGCAAACCGACGTTTTTTGAGTACACTAAACACAGCTCCACGTCTGCGGGCTTATCCTTTTTGTGTATGCGTTTCTGGTCAGTTCTTACAGGATTCGGCGGACGCCGCAGAGGAAAAACCTCCGCGGACGTTCGCAAATTATTCATAGAAGAGCGGTTATCTATTAGATACCACGTATGCAGGCCTTAGACGTCAGCCTTCAATGCTTTTAACTTGAGCGTAGACTCGCGGATGATGATGTTGGGTTCCAGACATACGCTGGTTTCTTCCAGCTTCTTTCCTTCAATGAGGCTGAGCAACATCGATACCCCAATGCCAGCCATTTTATTAATGGGCTGCCATATCGTCGTCAGCGGCGGGCTGATCAGCTTGGAGAAAGGATCGTTGTCACAGCCCATAATCTGTATTTGTTGCGGAATGTCGATGCCGTGCTCTTTAAGCCGGGTGATAATACCGAAAGCGAATTCATCGGAACTCGCAAACACCGCGTCAATGTTGTCATGCAGCAGTATATTGGCCGCTATATTGTAGCCCATTTTCATCTTGTTATAGTCGTCATATGGATTCTGGGCGATAAAACACCACCGCTCGTCGAATTCCAGCCCATACTCCTGCAGAGCATTGCGAAAATACTTGTAGCGCGCTTGCAACACATTTACGCCCATCGGCTCGCTGCAATAGGATATCACGCGCGCCCCCGCATCATAAAGATGGGATACTGCCATGCGGGCCAACATCTGGTTATCCACGAACACTCGGTACTCATCATGAGTGGTGCCGTCGACATCCAGCGAAACCGCGGGTATGCCGTGTTTTTTGAGCAGCTGCCTTGATTTTTCCTCAAGAAGGCTGTAGCCTACAATCACGCCCAAAACATGGTGCTGTATCAGCGTCCGAACATAATCCAGCTCCAGCTGGTTGCTGTAGAGCGTGTTGCATAAATACATCATAATGCCTTGCTTGCGGAGCTGCATCTCAATGGCTTTAACCATTTCAGCGTAAAATCTAATGCCCACGTCGGGTACGATAATCCCAATAATCTGCGACTTTCTTGACTTAGCGCTTTTGGCCGTGGCATTAGGTATATAGCCAAGCTGCTCAATCGCTTCATTAACCCTTTTAACTACGCTTTCAGAAATTGGTGCGGTTCCGTTGATCACATGCGATACGGTTGGCTGCGAAACACCAGCAAGCTTCGCAACGTCTTTCATGGTTGGCTGCATTCTGTCAATCCCCCGTTCCCAGCTGCAAAACTCAAAATCATCAATGCATATTCATTAAATACTTTATCGTATAAATGATTTATACATAAACGTATTAATTCTACATGCATGTGATTTATCCCTTCTTTGTGGATGATGCCCGCACCAACAAATACCATTAAATATTGAGTGGCTGCCCGCTCTTCTGCTAATTGACGCATCCCCCCAATTCTGCCTAAATGGCTCACCCCTTCTTAGGCATACCGCAGTCAGGACCAAAATGTTTCAGTATGACCAGCGGTTCATAAGCCGAGTCATTCCTGATGGTCACGCCGACACAGGACGCAGCATGAGAAACAAAGAACTCGTCCGCTGTCAACTGGCCGTAGCGGATCATCGTGGGTGATTCGCAACTGAAAGCCCCAAAGCGTCCGTGGCCCTGTACCACCACGCAGCCGTATGCCGCGCCGTCGCGGATGACTACCTCGGCGCCCGGGTCGATTGTCAGCTCCTTGGCCCCCACGTAGTGGTTTCCGTAGGCGATCCAGTTTTGCACATATCCTTTGCCGGAGGATTCCGGAAGCGGCGGCCTGAAGAAGCGCTCGCGGTAATCCGGACAGGTATTCAGCTCCCAGTTGGCTGTGTCGAGGATAACATCCAGATCGTATACATCCTCTTCCGGGATATAGCCGGAAAGCGCGTCGTAACCGAATACCTCGCCGTTCACCACATTCTCCCAGATTGCCATCACGTCGCTGTTCCACTGCGGCTCATAGGTGCACAGGCTGCCCGGCGCGTGCACCACGCCCGCCGGCGTATACCAGCCCGTACCCAGTTCCATGCGAAAGGCCCGTGAAAGCTCTGTGATGCGCCCGTCCTTTACCGTAAAGTTTTTCAGCCGTTCCTTGACTTCCTCACGCGTAACGGAGGGATCGAACCCGAAGTAGGTGATGGGCATTTCTCCCAGATGAGGATTGTACTGCCTCGGGAAGTAATAATGCTCGTGTTTGGGTTTGACGCCTCCATAGCGGGCACAGGCTTTCTCGTCATGGTGTATATGGTGGAACAACGGCTGCATATAATCGTAGAATTTGGAATACATCGGCCATGTGCCAAAGCGCCTCATCAACTCCGGCCCGATCAGCTCTTCACCCAGGGCATCCACAAAATCCTTGAACAGCACCGAATGAGACGGATCATCGTCCACGTTCACAAAGCTCATGCCTTCATAAGGCCCGGCTCCAGGAGTTTCCACATGCGTGATGGACGAAAACCACCGCTCGACAATTGCGCCGCGATTCATGCCCATAGCATAGTAGTCGTCCGGATGCAGCCTTAGCCGGCGCCCCGGCCGATTGAAGGGGCGCGGCACCCATGTCGGCACCATGCGCAGAACGCCGTCCCCGTCATTCAGCACTTTTCTCAAGAAATTAACGTCAGCCATGAACTAACCCCCGTTAGCTTGCCAGCATTCTGCGAATATAATCGTGACCCTCACGCGCCAAATCGTTGTCGCTCGGAGCGAAGGTGCGCCACAGGTGCAGCGCTCCCACGAAGGAAGGCGCACCCAGGTTGAACGCTTCGATAGTCAGATACCCGTCATAATCACTGTTCTTGTATACGTCGAAAACTTCCTTGCCGCAGGCATGGCCGGTGCCCGGTATTCCGCGGTTGTTTTCGGAAATATGCACATGCTTGGTATAGGGAAGCGCTTTTTTGAATGCAGCCGCTATATCCAGTTCCTCGATATTGGCGTGCATCGTATCAACAAGCAGCCCCCCGTGATCCATGCCGATTTCCTGCACATATCTGATGCCGTCGTCCACAGTGTTGATAAGGAAACTTTCAAATCTGTTCAGCGGCTCGACGGCCACGGTGATGCCTTTTTCGCCTGCGTATTCGAAACAGGGTTTCATGACCTCCAGCGAGGTTTTCCATTCCCATTCCGTAGGCCGCTGATTGGTGAAATACCCAAGCCCCTGGTACAACGGTCCGCAAATCAGCGTGCCGCCCAGGGCGCACGTCAAATCGATATACTTTTTGAATTCGGGATAAACAGCGTCCCTTAAAGCCTTGTCCGGACTGATCGGGTTGCATACTTCGGGATTAAACACCCCCACGGTGGTGACGCCCAGACCCAGCTCGGCTGCATAATCGCCAAACTTGTGGCATTCGTCAAAGCTGTTGGTGATGCCCACGTTAAATTCTACGCCGTCAAAACCGACTTCTTTGCAGAAATCCAACAGCCACTTATGCTGGTCAAAGTGCGTATCATCCGACCAGAGCAACAAATTCATTCCAACTTTAATCATACGTGCCTGCCCTCCCCTTCATGATTTATAAAACTTTAACGTAAACCCCTGAACTGACCGGAGGTATCACTCCGTTGCCTGATACCCAATGTTTAGTCTCCCGGGGGGCCTGCCCAGCCCCCCGGCAGCCTGTTAAGCGTCAATGTTCTTATTGAAAGCCTTTGTTGTCAAGGAATTTCGGGTCGTTGATGTCATACACGAACTTCCCTGCGTTCCTCTGTGCGATATACTCCTCCACATCCGAGAACGGGAGCAGTTGCTTGGTGTCGATATCGTCCTTGGAGAACGGCGTGAGGTACGGATGGATGTACTTGCGATAAGGCTCGCCCTTAAAGTAGGCTTTCACCTGCTGGTAAACGACGTCGCCTTCCAGCGCGGCCGTCTGGTTGACGTCCATGGTGGTGATGCCCTTCTTGACCCAATCCCAGGACTTCTCTTTGCCGTTGGAAGCGCCCAGCCAGTAGTTGGAGGGATCCAGTCCGGCTTCCTGAATAGCCTGGATCGCGCCGTCCATCATCTCGTCATTCTGGACATAAGCGCCGTCCCAGCCATTCGGACCCAGAGAGGTGATTGCGTCGGTCATGATCTTCTTGGCCGGATCAGCAAACCAGTTACCGGAAGCCCACAGAACGAATTCGAGGTCTTTCCCGCCTTTGAGCGGCTTGTTGGTCGCATACTCTTCCGCGGTCTGGTTTCCGATATCCAGCCCCGCATCCTCGTAAGCCTTGATAAACCCGAGAGACTGAGCGCCGGCCGTGCCCTGTCCCAGCACGCCTTCAATCATGATGACCCTTTTTACTCCGCGGCTCAGAGCGTCCTGGCCAGCGTAAACACCGGACTGGACGAAGTCATACCCACAGGCGCCCGCCGCGTCTTTCGCGTTGCTCACCGAAGAGAAGTCGTGAACCACGCCGAAGTACGGAATGCCTGCCTCCTTAGCCTTGGCGATACATTCGCTGGTGGTATCCGCGTTGTTCTGTATCACGCAGATTGCATCCATGCCGGCTGTGATGAAGTTCTCCACAGCAGCAAGCTGCTCCGCGGCTGTGCTGGCACCCACAACGCTGGTCACTTCCCAGTTGCATTCGGGATCCAATTCGCCCAATTTGGTAAACGTCTCAACCAGCACTTTGTAATAGTCGTCCGACGCGTCGGAATAGAAACCAATCTTTTTGACTTCCGTAGCGTCGCCCTTGCTCTCTTCAGTGCTTTGGCTGGGCGGGGCTTCCTTGGACTCCGCCGGCGCAGCACTTTCAGCAGGTTTGGGCGATTCTGCAGGAGCCGCCTGCTGCTGGCAGCCAACCAGCACCATCAACACCATAACCAGGCAAAGCATAATGGGTATCAGTTTTCTCATTCAGTTTCTCCTCCTGTTTTTTTTTATATCTCTCAAAAGAGAGATTGTTGACATGGTAATGCTTTACGGCTCTTGAATGCGTTTTAACTGCCGCCGCGCCGAAATCTGTGCCGAAAGAGCACCGCCGGCCACGGCGATAATGATGATGAGACCTTTCACAAAATACTGCCATTCGCTCTGGATACGCATAATGTTCATCGCGTTGGTGATGGCGCCCATCAATATCACGCCGATGAACGAACCCATCGGGCTGCCCTTGCCGCCAGACATGGCCACGCCGCCGATAACCGCCGCTGCGATGACGTCGATCTCCAGGTTCTGCCCCAGACTGATCGTGCCGACGTTCACACGGGCCAGTATCAGCACGCCGGCGATACCTGCGCACAGGCCGTTGAACACGTAAGTCAGCAGCCGGATTCGCTTGACGTTTATACCGGAAAGATAGGCGGCCTGGGGATTGGAGCCAACCGCATATACACGCCGGCCGAATTTGGTGTATTTGAGGACGAACCAGAATATCGCCGTTATCACGAAAAACACGATGACATAGATAGGCAGCATCAGTGAAAGACCATCGGCTGTTTTTGCGCCTTCGATCAGGTTAGTCTTAAAGAATTCAAGGTTCTGGTTCAACGTGACTTCCTGCGAACGGCAAATCAGCAGTGCGATGCCTTTAAAGG
>JAAXZP010000150.1 GCA_012719815.1 Christensenellaceae bacterium | reverse complement strand
GGGCGAACACCGATTTGATGAGGGGCAGGTACGCCTCGAGGTTGCCGCCCACCACCGCGATGTCGGAAAAGCGCCAGCCCGGCTGCGACACCGCAGCGAGTATCGCGGCAGCGACGCTCTCCACCTCCTGCTGCGCCGTTTCCGCCTCAATGAGGTAAAGACCGTCCATCGGGCCGTCGTACGGCGTATAAGGGTAGCGGTAAAGGTTGGCTTCCAGGAAACGCAGCGCCTCGTACCGGTACCGGTCGGGCAGGCCCGGGCTGTGCAGCACCGTCACGTTCTGCCCGGCGCTTCTGACTGCATCGATGAACTGCCGGGCCAACTTCTCTTCCGGCGCGAACAGCTCGGGGTCGCTGTCGTCGCCGCGGAACGCCGCCGTCGTTTCGTCCGCGAACGCCGCCACCCGGGCCAGCAGGTGCAGCGCCGCCGGCGTTCCGCTGTCCAATCCGTCGATGAACACCGCCGCGCCGCGCAGCAGCTCCGACTGGCCCGCCCGCTCGGCCGCAAGCGCGAATATGTCCGCGCTGTCGCAGCGGTTCCCGCAGATTTCGTCGTATATCTCCAGCACCGCAGCGGTATCCAGCAACTTGGCGGCAAGAGCCCCGTCGCGGAGGCGCTGCGCCGCTTCGCGCAGCGTTTCAGGCGTCTGCCGGTGGCTTTTGAGCCGCGCGATGAGCTCCGCCAGGCACACTTCAAAATCCGGCAGCTGTTCGCTCCCGAAGGGATACCCCAGCCTCTCCAGCGCCAGGTGGCACGCCATCGCGCGTTCCGCGTGCGTCAGGAATTCGGGCGCTCCGGGCTCCTGCAGTATGCGCAGCGCGAGCCGCTGCAGGCTCATCACCTGAAGCCCCAGTATGCCTTTGACGCCGCAGGCCGCCATGATTTCCTTCTCCGTTTCAAACGTGAGCGAGCCGGGCACGATCACGATGATTTTCCTTAAAGGGTCGGCAATAAGCTCTTTGATGCGCGCCATCAGGTAACGGCTTTTGCCGCTGCCCGCGCGCCCTTTAACGACAGTGACTCCCACTGTGCCCATACCCCCTTTCTATAGGCAGTATACTCCCGGCCGCTGTCCTTTTTTGGACTGCCACAGGCGTATATGCCTACATTCACATTATAAAGGCAGAAGATGCCCGTATGAAACCCAAAAAGCGATGTGAAAACGGGCGGCGTGAATTAAAAAAGCCGCTGTCTAGCGGCCTTATGCGGTCAAGATTTGGCTATCCTCTTACCAGATAGTTAAGAAGGAGGTTCAAATCTTCAGGCTCGGAAACCAGCAGCTCGAGTTCGTCGATCTTGGCTTCGGAGAACATCTGCGTCAGCGCGATGTACTGACAAAGCGTGGATTTGAGGTTGAGCCTGTCGCCTTCGGAAGTGACAAGTTCGACTTTGCCCTTGCAATTCTTGAGCACTTCGAAGAACTTCTGGGGTTCTGTAATGTTTTTAATCTTCATTGTTACGCCTCCTTTTCAAATAATAGGCGCAATTCTTTTGCGTCAATTTGAATATAGCATAACGACTTTTTTTAGTCAACAGCCGCGCTGTTTATTAACAGAAATTATTACTAAACATTTACACGGCTTTGCCGGCCACGCCCAGCAGCGCCGCAAGCCGCCTGTTTCGGGCGGACAGCGTTTTTCCTGCTGGCGGTATTTCCTGGCCCCGGCGCGCGCGCACATAGGCCCACAGCACGCTGGACAGCCCCGACGCGAGGTTGTGGCCGTCCCGCACGGCGACGGAAAGCGCTTCCTCCGCCCGGCGAAGGCTGGCGGCGGTGTTCATGAGCAGCAGCGCGATGGCGTAGGTGTTGACGATATAGCCCGCTTTGGCGCGCGAAACAAGCCTTGCCGCCCTGTCGTACTGCCCCAGATAGATGTGCGTCCACGCCAGCTTCTCGCTGATGTGCCATGTGTTGCGCCGGCGGTCCTGGCTTTGGTCCGCCACGGCTTTGGCCGCCTGAAGGTAGCGGACAGCCGCCCGGGCGTGCCGCGCCAGCGCATCGGAATCGCCCTCCGTCAGCGCGATAAACGCCGCCGCGCTTTCGGCGCATCCCAGCCTGTAGAGCTTTTCCACCGGCGAGCGCGTCCACTGTTTATTCAGCTGCGCGAGCTTAGCCGTGTCCAGCTGGGAGAGCGGCATGTCGGTTTCCGCACGGAACGCCTTTTCCAACAGCTCGATGGCGCTTTCGACGTCCAGCTTGGATATGAGGGCAACGGGAGGCATATCCTCGCGGCCGGCGATGCGCCGCAGGAAATACTCGTGCACCGGCAGATACGCGTCGTCCAGGTAATACCCGCTCAGCACATAGAGCGCCTTGGCGTATTCGCGGCGGTCGCGCGCTTTGGCTTCCTCGTCTTCCAGCGCTTCGTACAGGGCGATGGCGGTGGCCAGGTGCTCCTCGCCCACCTCGCGTATCTCGCGCAGCAGCTCCGCCTCGCGCGAGCCGTAAGCCCGTTTGCCGAACAGCAGGTAGGGCGCCTGCTTCTCGATAATCAGCTTGCCCTTGCGGTAGTGGTTGCGCACGCTGTGCGGGTATATCTCCAGCGACCGGCCCAGCCACTCGTGCGCCAGCTTAATCTGCTCTTCGAGGTCCTGATCCCGCCGCTCGCCCGGACGCATCAGCTCGTGCACGTTGGAGTAATACCGGTAGGCCAGCGCGGTGGCGCACCGGGGGTTGTCCGGCTCCAGCTCCGCGCCGCGCTTTAAGAATACCTCGCACATCTCCCGATACTGGCGGCAGCGGTCCAGTTTTTTGGTTTCCCCGGCCTTGATGAGCAATGTTGTCGCCAGCTTGCTGCACGCGCGGCCCAGCCGATACAGCACGTCCGCGCTGTCCCACAGCACGGGGTTATCCTTCACCGACTTAAGCGGCGCGCACAGCATCACTGCCGCCTTGTAGTCGCCCGCGTCCATCAGCGCGTCCATCTTCGAACAGAGCGCGGCGCGCTGCTGCAGCGCGGCAAATTCTGCGTCGTCCATAAACGCGAACGTGGGCGCATACCCTTCCTCGGTGAGCCGTCCGCCTTCCTGCGCGCTTTTGTATACCGCGTCGGACAGAGCGCCGCCCGTTATCTCCAGCCGGGTGGACGTATCGAACGTGAGCGTTACGCCGCTGTCCGTTTGCCGCACGGCTTTCACCGTCAGCAGGCCCGCCGGCTCCGCCGCGTGCTCCCGCCCGGCCACGTACACCGCGGCTGCCGTCACTTCCTTCAGCCTGTCCGCCCAGTCCGGATACGCCGCCTGCATCCGCGCAAAGGGCTTGCCCGTTAGGTGATACGTCCTTTTCAGATCCTTCCGGTCGAAAACGGCGATGACAGCCAGCATGGCGCACCTCCTGATATGTTACTTACATAATTTTACCTGTCCGAAAATGGATGCGCAAGCGCAAATCGACAGGAAACGACAAAGCCCCATGATTTGGCGGTTTTGTTTTGTAAAATCCGACAGGCTGGTATATAATGCATAAGGACGGGAAATCCAGCCGGTAAAGGAGGGGCGGCCTGTGAAATATTCCGTTGTCATACCGGCCTATAATGAACAGGAAGTTCTGCCGCTGTCTTACCAGCGGCTGAAAGCCGTGATGGACACGCTGGGCGACGACTACGAGCTGATATTCGTCAACGACGGCTCGCGCGACGGTACGCTGGATTTGCTGAAAGAGATGGCCGCGAAGGACGGGCACGTGCGGGTCATAAGCTTTTCGCGCAACTTCGGGCATCAGGAGGCGGTATCCGCAGGCATGGCGCACGCGTCCGGGCAGGCCGTGATCATCATCGACTGCGACCTGCAGGACCCGCCGGAGCTGATCCCCGACATGGTGAAAAAATGGGAGGCGGGCGCGGATATCGTTTACGGGCTGCGCGTCAGGCGCGAGGGCGAGACGGTGTTCAAAAAGCTGACCGCATGGGCGTATTACCGCATACTGCGCGCGCTGGGCGGCCAGTACATTCCCGCCAACACCGGCGATTTCCGGCTGATCGACCGCAAGGTGTGCGACACGCTGAACGCGATGCCGGAGAGGAACCGCTTTCTCCGCGGCATGGCGGCGTGGTCCGGCTTTAAGGCGGAGCCGATTGAGTTCGTGCGCGAAGAGCGCGCTGCCGGGCAGACCAAGTATTCCCTCAAAAAGATGCTTAAGCTGGCGGGCGACGGCATTGCGTCGTTCTCCAACAGGCCGCTGAAAGCGCCCATGGCTATCGGCATCGCGCTGACGGTATTGGCGTTTGTTTACCTTGTGCTGGCCGCGGTGTTTGCGGGCATCGGCATTTGGGATATCGTGCACGTGTTGTTTGCGCTGGTGTTCTGTTTCATCGGCGCGCTGTTTATATCGCTCGGCATCTTCGGGCTTTATTTGGGGAGAATATACGACGAGGTAAAAGGGCGGCCCATCTATATCATTGATGAGAAAATCAATTTCTGACCGGGAGGTATTATGATAGATTCCAGACTGCAAAAGCTTTGTCACACGTTGGTGACCTATTCGATGAGGGTACAGCCGGGCGAGCGCGTGCTCATCGAGAATTTCGACTGCCCGGACGAACTTTCCGAGCAGCTTATCAAAGAGGTGTATGCCGCAGGCGGCGTGCCGTTCTGCGTTTCGCGCAGCGCACGGGTGCAAAGAGCACTGCTGAAAAACGCCACCAAAGAACAGATAGAGGATATGACGCGCTATGACGCTGCGATGATGCAGGATATGGCTGCTTATGTCGCGTTCCGCGGTGCGCTGAATACATATGAAATGTCGGATGTGGATGAGGACAGGCTCACGCTGTACCGCTCCATTTATTCGCGCCGGGTGCATCACGAACTGCGCGTGCAGAAGACCAAATGGGTGGTGCTGCGCGACCCCAACAGTTCGATGGCGCAGCTGGCCGGCATGAGCACCGAGCAGTTTGAGGATTTCTACTTCGACGTGTGCAACCTCGACTACTCCAAAATGGACCGCGCGATGGACGTGATGCAGGAGAGGCTGAAATCCGTGGACAAGGTGCGCATCGTGGGGCCGGGCACTGACCTGACGTTTTCCGTCAAGGGCATACCCTCCAAGAAGTGCTCGGGCCACATGAACATACCGGACGGCGAGATTTACACCGCGCCGGTGAAGACCAGCGCCAACGGGCATATCACGTACAACACG
>JAAXZP010000149.1 GCA_012719815.1 Christensenellaceae bacterium | reverse complement strand
GCCTATGAGCGCGAATACATGGTGATATTATGCGATACGCAAAACAGCACCGAAGCCGAGCTCGCATACGCTGAGAAGCTGCTCCAGCGCCGTATTGACGGCCTCATTTACTGCACCTACAAGATGGATAAACAGGCCCAGGATTATTTCGTATCGCTGTCGCGCAAGCTGCCCGTCGTGTTTACTGATTACTCGTTCCGCATATACGACGATATTTCGCTGGTTGCCACCGAAGGTTACACCAGCTCGCGCAACGCCACCCGCTTCCTGTATCACAAGGGCTGCCGCCGCATCGCCTATATCAACTTCCCCCGGGACGTCCAGGTCACATACCCCCGTTACGAAGGCTACCTGAAAGGGCTGGAAGACTGCGGGCTCACCCCCGATCCCAATCTTGTCTATTTCCCGCCTTCCGGGCGCGCGATGTCTGCCCGCGATATGGGCTTCAACGGCGCCAAGCACATTTTGTCTTCAGGAGTTAAAGTAGCCGCAATCATCGCAGCGGCCGACCCCATCGCCATGGGAGCGATCAAATATCTGAAATTCCAGGGCATCAAAATCCCCGAGCAAATCAAGGTCATCGGGTTCGACAACAACGAAGTCTGCGAAATCATCGACCCGACGCTGACCACAATCGCTCAGCCCATCAGCCAAATCGGCACAACAGCGGCTCAGATACTTTTCAACAAAATCGGAGGAAACGCCAGCCAGGAACGCGTCCTGTTTGAAGGCGAACTGATACAAAGGGACAGCACATAAGTGCTGTCCCTCATCATGTGGCTTATTTACCCGGCATTTTTAAAATTGGGGTATTTCTAAAACTTCTCCCCCCCTCATGGCAGATTCATGGGCCAAAATACCGGCTATCGTTAAATTCGCTGCTCTCTTCGAATCCACATGAGCTCTTCTTCCTTCCAGGATCGCACTGATAAACTCATGTACCATATGCGGATGTGAACCGCCATGTCCTGCTCCCTGAATAAACGAAACCTGCGTTTTGTCAACGACTTGTTCTCTCAGGGAGAATTCAGCAATTTCCGGCGGCAGCATCCAATCCGTATCGGGCACCTCAACCCTTTCAGCATCTTCAATTCCCGTGAAAACGGCCATATTCTCGCCCGCAATCTGTTCCCACTCAAAGGACATCTTTGTACCATATACATCAAAGCTTTCACGGTATTGCCGTATCGTATCAAACAGGGAACGTGTCACTTCACAGGCAACATCCGAGTCAGCAAATGTAAACTGGGCAGTCTCAACCGCAAACGGAGAATTATATCTCGCAATATACTCATCTCTTATGCGTCCCGAGCCAAGGCAGCGCACTGTCGTCACCGGCTTATCCAGAATATCCACCAACGGCGCTATGGCGTGCGTGGGGTAATACATCGGAGGCAATCCATACCAATACTCAGGCCAGCCGGGCAAGCTCATATTTTGCTGATGCGAGCCTCTCAAAAACTGTATTTTTCCTATTTTGCCTTCTTCATATTGTCTTTTTACATAAAGATACTCGCGCGTATAAACAGCGGTCTCCATCATCATATAAACCAGGCCTGTCTCATCCTCAAGCCGCACAATTTCAGCGCACTCATCAACTGTCATCGCCATGGGTACAGTACAGGCCACATGTTTTCCTGCCTTTAATGCCGCAATTGACATCTTTGCATGTTGATCCAGACCGCTGTTGATATGTACCGCATCGATATCCGGATCTTTCAGCATTTCCTCATAGTTATCATATCTCTTTTCAATATTGAATTTATCTGCGCACTCGTTTAACAGTTTTTTGTCCCTGCGGCATACAGCTACACACTCAGTTGCTTTATATTTTTGATAAATCGGTATAAACTCGGCGCCAAATCCCAAGCCCACAATTCCTACTCTTACTTTATCCATAAAAAGCCTCCCCTGTTTTTTTGTTAATTGCAAATATAATTCAACTATTAATAGAAAACTCCTTCTGTTTCAACGAATTTTTCCAAACATTTTTTATCTGTCAAGTCATTAAGCGGCTCCGCAGCAACTCATAATAGCCATGCCTTCACCCCACACATATCTTTCATATTTTAAATAATATTTCAGCTTTTTCTCGCTCATCATGTGTAGGTCCAATCATGTCAGCCAGGTCTTCAGGCAAAAAATCTCTCCAAAAAATTTAGCCTCCCGCTTAAAAGCGACAGGCCAAAGTTTCAATTCCAGGAAGGAAGCTTATATGGCAATAAAGGACGGTAAGCCCTCACACATCTATATTGTCACGGCAGGATAATTAATAGCTTTCAGGCTTGAGGAAACCAAATCTGAACAGGTTTTTTATCAGCATATACAAATCATGCCTGCACGTGGCTTTCACGGTTTCAAACGGCGCCAGGTCGTTCACAACGGAAAAGACGCTGCTGATGCCTTCATCATACACCGCCTCATAGCCCGGCCCGAGGCTGCCGCCTATGGCCACAACGGGTATGCCCCGGTCCCTGCACGCCCGGGCAACGCCCACGGGCACTTTGCCCATCACCGTCTGGCTGTCTATCCGCCCTTCGCCGGTAATGACCATATCGGCATGCTTGATGATTTCGCTGAACCTCACCGTTTCCAGCACCACCTGGATGCCGGGCATGATGCGGGCATTGGCAAAAGCAATCATCGAAACGCTGAGCCCGCCTGCCGCGCCGCCGCCCTTGATACCGGTGACGTCGATTCCCAGCTTTTCTTTCAGCACGCGCGCATAGTGGCTTAAGTTGCGGTCCAGAATCTTGACCTGCTCCGGCGTCGCGCCCTTCTGCGGGCCGAACACCGCCGCGGCGCCCTGCCTGCCGCACAGGCGATTGTCCACGTCACAAGCCAGAATGATCTCCGTATCCTTGAGCCGCGGGTCCAGCCCGCTGGTATCGATATCCGCGAGAAATCCCAGCCCGCCTCCGCCGAGCGGGATCTCCTTGTTATTCTTAGTCAGGAATTTCACACCCAGCGCAGCGGCAGCTCCCGCGCCTCCGTCCGTTGTGGCGCTACCGCCCAAACCGAGTATTATTTTTTTGCATCCCGCATCCAGCGCGCTTTTGATCAGCTGGCCCGTACCGTACGTGGTGGCCTCCATCGGCTTAAGCTCGTTTGCCACGTGGCCGATGCCCGACGCCTGCGCCATCTCCACCACGGCGGTTTCGCCGTCCGAAAGCAAGCCGAAGCAGGCCTGCACGTCCCGCATCAGCGGGTCTTTCACCTTAGTGTATATCCGCTTTCCGCCGGCTGCACTCAGGAAGGCGTCCACCGTGCCCTCGCCGCCGTCAGCGATGGGCACAGTGACCACCTCGATCCGGTCGTCAAAGTCCTTG
>JAAXZP010000148.1 GCA_012719815.1 Christensenellaceae bacterium | reverse complement strand
TAAATGGCATGCAGATTCAGCTTGGGTTTTGTGGGGCTTAATCTGATGGCCACCTCGATATCCTGACGCATCTCGTCGCCGTTGCGCGCCTTCCCGGGGTAATTGCCTGTCACCACGTTTTCGTTGTGGAGCCCTTCCACATCCTCAAACCCCACCACGTCGTCGTCCACCCAGTTGTGCAGCGAGATGGGAATCGTTTCAAATTTGGCAATAGCCGCGTTAACGTCCACGCCGTAATCGGCAAACCTTTTTACGGCCATATCAAAACGTTTCTGGATTACATCTCTGTCCACCATGTGTCTATCCTCCGTTTCCGGTACTTCAGCGTACCAAAAATAATAGTTAATGAATCCCCGTGCCTGCCAGCCGGGCGAAATTATATAACAGGTACCCCTGCGGGTTGCCTGATAAACCTGATTCTTTAGTATCTGCACTTTTATGTAAACTACAAGCGGATATCAATCTCTGGCTGTGCAATAGAACTGCTGCCTGCCCCGAGGCGGGGCCTCTATCCCTGTATTCTTACCGTGCATGACGGCTCGGGTTGTCTTTGGTTGCTGACTTAGCGGGTACGCTCGCCGAACATGCGGCGGTTGCCTTCCCGGTGTTTCTCTATAGGCATATTATATTTTCTCAATAACAATAGTCAAGAACATTCGGCCCGCGTATAGCGCCGCCTCAACCTGAAGGCCATAGCCGCACTTATCTCACTGGTATTGCGGTATTTTAATGTATCCGGCGCATCCGGCAACTTATTTTCTTCCGCAAAAAGGATTTTGGCTGCCGGCGTAGAATTAAATCGTAAACGTTTTCCTTTACTGCATATCCGTCAGCACCGCGAGCGCATTGGCCTTGATATACAGTGCCGGCCCTTTGCCATAATCCACCGCGTAGAAGCCTTTCAGGTATTCACAGAGCTTCACCTCAAGGGTGCTGCCGTCCGACAGCTTCACCGTCAGCGTGTACACCGCATCCCCCGCATCGCTGTCGATGATGCCTGATGCTTGAGCGTTCAGCAATGCGCCCATCAGCGTGGTGTATGCGTCATCTTCTTTTGGCTGGCCGTTCACTATCGCCGTGCCGTCCGTCAGCTCGATCTGCAGCCCCTGCCCCTGCCACGCAACGTATGCGATACTGTCGGGCGCGACCGGAATCAGCCTTTTGTCCATGCACAGTGCCACATCATCTACGATAAATGCGGTGTAAGGCTCGTCCAGCAGATAAACGCCTTCCTTGCCGTCCACGGTGCAGTAATACTTTTTGCCATCCTCTGTCTTGGCACCCAGGTGCAGCATCATCTCTGTCCCAGAAGTATCCACGATGCGTATATAATCGCCGCTGTCAAGCCCGTATTCCGGCTTCACTTCGTTGCCCACGTATGAGTTCAGCCTTGCCTTCACAGTCTTTTTCACTTGAGCCATAAATGCATCCGATGCGGCTACGCCCAACTTTTCAAACGCAAATCCGCTTTCGAATATGTCCGATCGCACCACCGACTGTTCCAGCCAGCCGCGTTTGTAAGATAAACTGGCGATGTTCTCACCGTCCACAGCAGGCAGGGATAAATCCACGATGTCTTCCAGCGTACTCCTGATCTGCGCGAAATGATCGCTCCGCATCGTGTACACGTTGCCGCACCCGGATTTCATGAAGTACACCGCCATCCGGTCCGTCGTCGGCAGTCCGAATTTAAACATCACCTTGGACCCGTCCGTCAGCGTCAGTTCTGCCGTCAGCGACGGATTATCCAGCCCAAATTGGCCCGGATCAGCCGTGTTTTGTTCCACCAAGTCCACAGCATAAACATAGCTCAGGTAAGTTGCCATGCTCTCGCATGTCAGGCTGTCCACCGGTATGTCGCTGCCTACCGCCGTCCATCCCCTGCCCTGCCGCTTCACATGAATAGTGCCGCTTTCACTAGTGATCGTTATGGCCTGTATGGAATCGCATGGAATGTCCGAAACAAGCAGAAGATCGTTTTTCTCCTGATCCAGCGGGTTGTTCAGCAACAGCACTGTTATAAAGACCACGATCACCAGCGCCGCCAGCAGTGACGCCAGCAAAATAATATTGCGTTTGTTCAAATCCTCTCGCTCCTTAATGACAAGCTCTCGAATGGCACTGATTCCCTGCGCTATGCTACAGCCGCCGCCTCTTCCTCCATACGAATCTGCCCGAAATGATAACGGCTGCCGGCAGTACGGCAATCACGAGCACGCTCAGTATATTTTTCTGTAGCTGGTTTTGAATCTGCAGCAGGTCGCCCCTTATCTGCTTGGGCTGTATCGTGATGCTGTTCTTCTGTTCACCCAGATACGACAGCGTATTGATTGCCAGTTCGTAGTTGTATGCCGTCTCAATGGCAGTGTCTGTAAAGAAAGCCTCGGAGGTAAACAGCGCGATCTTGCTCTCTCCTTTCTCCGCCAGCGCCGCGATTACAAACGCGCCCTGCCTGTCGTCCGCTTCCTTGTCCAACGTCGTCATA
Source organism: Christensenellaceae bacterium (assembly GCA_012719815.1). Lineage (GTDB taxonomy): Bacteria > Bacillota > Clostridia > Christensenellales > SZUA-584 > SZUA-584. The sequence goes on along the minus strand of JAAXZP010000148.1, from coordinate 515 downwards.
TTTTCCAGCGGCTTCGCGTAACAGCTGGCGTCCGTCACCAAGAGCGGCGTTACCGACACATCTCCGCACGGCACCTGCGGCACATTGATACTGGAGTTGATACTCATCACCACGTTGCCGCCCGCCTGAATGATGGGCTGCGTGATCTCGTGAGCCTGTATATCTGGCACCAGGCTGGTCACCTGCTGATAATACCGTGTCTTGTCCTGCCCGATGATGATATCCTTGTTGACGCTCATGTCGTATTCCAGCAGCAGCGCCGAAAAATTCGGGAACTTATCGGTCAGCACCTTAACATCGCCGGATTCGCTGTCCACGTTCAGATTCTGCATAATGATGAACGCTTTACCGCCCTCCGTCAGGAACTCATGAATATCAGCATATTCATCGTCCGAAAGGTCTCTTTTCGGGCTGATGATTAATAGCGTGTCGTTCATGGGATCCAAGCCTTTATCGGCAGTCATAGAGTTGTAGCTCTCCAGCTCATAGCCGCGGCTGGACAGCGCGTTCAGCAG
>JAAXZP010000147.1 GCA_012719815.1 Christensenellaceae bacterium | reverse complement strand
GTCCACCCCGTTGTTGTTGGCCTGCCAGACCTTTGAGAAATCCGTGCTGCCGTTGTTCCAGCGTATCAGGTCGTCGTAGTTGGGGTTGGTGCGCGTGAGGCCGTTGAGCACGAGATCCACGCCGTCCGGGTTGACCATCGGGATGATGTAGATGCTGGTCTGCTCCCATATGTCGCGCGGGTCGTAGCCCAAAAGCGGTGTGCCCAGCGCGTAAGCCCTCGCGAAGTCCTCCACGAACTTCATCAGCACCGGAGAGGTGATCCATTCCAGCGCGTGATGCGCCGCGTTGTAGAACACCTCGTTCTCCCCCGTGCCCAGGCGGATGTAGCTGAGCTCGCGGCCCAGTGAGCTGTATCCCGCCACGCCAGTTTCAATAAAAGGATACCGCGCTTTCAGGCCGCGGATGTCCCGCTGCAGCGCGTCGTAAGTGTAGTCGATGTTGGTGTCCACCACGGCGATGTCATACGGCACGATAATCGTCTGCCCGATGCGCAGATTGTCGGGGTCCGCGCCCGGGTTGGCGATTTCCAGCAGAGCGAGGTTGGTGTAATACTTTTGCGCGATGGCGTACAGCGTGTCGCCCGGGCGGATGGTGTATGTATCGTAGCCCAGCATAAAACGCTCCAGCACGCGCCAGGTGTTGGCGCCGATAATGCCGTCCGGCAGCAGCCCGAAATCCCGCTGAAACTGCTTCACTGCACGCTGCGTCTTAAGGCCGAATATGCCGTCTATCTGACCGGTGTCGTACCCCAGCTTGTCAAGCAGCGCCTGAACCTCCATCACGTCGGTGCCCGACATGCCCGCCCGTAATACTCTCATCGTTGCACCTCCTGTGTTCGTTATTGCGCTTAAGATATCCTATGCGGCGCGCCGCCTGTTTGACAGCCCGCGGAAGTATGGAAACTCAAGGGCTACATCGCGGAATTATCTTCGATATCGACAGCCGGAGCAGCGCGAAAATAAAAAAGCAGGTCGTTTGCCTGCTTTTATACGGCAATATATTTCAGCCTGTCAAAACGCTCAAAACCGACGCGCTGTTTGTCGCATATAAATCCAAGAAAAGGGCGATGTGAGCTATTCCGCCGCTTCGCCGATTGCGAACACCATCTCGCAGGAAGCCACCTGCCGCCCGTCCACCGACGCCGTGCCGGTACCCGTGCCGATGCTGCCCTTGACGGTGTCGATGAACGTCTCCAGCACCAGCACGTCGCCCGGCACCACCTTTCCGCGGAACCGCGCGTTTTTGATCTTGCCGAGAAACGCCAGCCGGCCTTTCAGCTCCGGCGTCGTCAGCAGGGCGATGCCGCCCATCTGCGCCATGGCTTCCACGATCAGCACGCCGGGCATCACCTTGTAGTCCGCGAAATGCCCCTGGAAATACCACTCGTTGCCGCTCACGACCTTGACCCCCTTGGCGTACGAGCCTTCCTTCAGCTCGTCCACCCGGTCCACCATCAGAAACGGCTCGCGGTGCGGCAGTATCTTTTTTATGTCCTCAATGCTCAGCCTGCTCATGCCCTATCAGTCATCCTCCCGTTTTCTAAGTACCAGACAGCTGTTGTGCCCGCCGAACCCGAACGAGTTGGACAACGCGTATTCGCAGGTTATCGGCTGAGCCTTGCCCTTCACGTAGTTTAAGCGGCAGTCCTCCCCTTCTTCCTCAAGCCCGATCGTGGGCGGCGCAATGCCGGCGTTCAGCGCGCACAGCGCCATCACTGCTTCAAACGCGCCCGCCGCGCCCAGCATATGGCCGGTCATCGACTTGGTGGAACTGACCAAAATGTTCTTCGCGTGTTCGCCGAAGCACAGCTCAATCGCCGCGCTCTCGCCCGCGTCGTTGAGCGGCGTGCCGGTGCCATGCGCGTTGATGTATCCCACCTGTTCCTTCTCGCTGCCCGCTTGCTTCATCGCCTGCTCCATCGCGCGTGCGGCCTGAAGCCCTTCGGGCTGCGGCGCGGTGATATGGTACGCGTCGCACGTCTGCGCATATCCCGCAAGCTCTCCCAAAGGCTTTGCGCCGCGGCGGAGCACCGATTCCTCGCTTTCCAGCAGCATAAACGCCGCGCCTTCGCCCATCACGAAGCCCTGCCTGTCCTTATCGAACGGTATGCACGCGCGCGCCGGGTCTTTGCTCTCCGACAGCGCGCCCATCTGGTGAAAGCCCTGCACGGCAAGCTCGGTCATTACGGATTCCGCGCCGCCCACCAGTATCGCGTCCGCGCGGCCTTCGCGCACCGCGTAATACGCCTGGCCGATGGCGTCCGCGCCCGACGCACACGCCGTCACGACGGAATAGCACGGGCCGTACAGCCCGAGCTTTATCGCGATAAGACCGCCCGTCGTGTTGATGATGGCCTTGGGGATGAACAGCGACGATATGCTGCGCGGCCCGTTGGTCCTCAGCTCCTCGTACTGCTCGCAGATCACGTCCAGGCCGCCCATGCCGCTGCCCAGCACCACGCCCACGCGCTCCGGATCGAAGCCGGAATCCTGCATGCCGCTCATCTCCCACGCCTGCATGGCGGCAACCATCGCCATCTGCGTGAAACGTGCCATGCGCTTCGCTTCGCGCTTGCTCACATACGGCTCGGGCGTGAAGTTTTTCACCTGGCCCGCCGCAAATATCTGCGTCAGCTCGGCGTCGAAGCACTCGGGGTAGCTGATGCCGCATACGCCCGCTACCGCCGCTTCAAAACTCTCCGCCGCGCTCATGCCGATGGGCGACACCGCGCCCATGCCGGTTATGTAAACTTTCATGCCAATAACTCCTTCCCCGCTATATCACCATGCCGCCGTCCACCACGAACACCTGGCCGGTGATGTAGGAAGCGCCGTCGCCGCACAGGAACGCGACCATCTCCGCCACGTCCTCCGGCTTGCCGAAACGCCCCAGCGGTATACTCTGTTTCAAGCTCTGCCGCACGTCCTCGCTCAGTTTGTCGGTCATCGCCGTCTCGATGAAGCCGGGCGCCACCGCGTTCACGCATATGCCGCGCCGCGCAAACTCTTTCGCGCACGACTTGGTGAGCCCGATGATGCCCGCCTTGGAGGCCGCGTAGTTCGTCTGGCCGGCGTTGCCCATGATGCCCACCACCGCCGTGATGTTGACGATGCGCCCGCTTCTTGCGCGCAGCATATGGGACGCCGCCTCGCGCGTGCAGTAAAAGCAGCTGTCGAGGTTCGCCCGCAGCACGCGGTGATACTGTTCGTCCGTCATGCGCATGATAAGCCCGTCGTCCGTCACGCCCGCGTTGTTGACGAGAGCAAATATGCCGCCCAGGCTGTCCACACAGGACTGCACCAGCCGTTTGCACTCCGCCGGGTCGGAAAGGTCCGCCGCCACTGCCAAAGCACGGCGGCCCATCGCCTCGATTTGCGCGCAGACCCTCTCGGCCTGCTCCGCGCCGCTGCGGTAGTGCACCGCCACGTCGTAGCCGTCCTGCGCGAGCTTCAGGCATATTGCCTGCCCGATGCCGCCGCTGCCGCCGGTGACCAAAGCTGTCTTGCCCATCATTTATCCTCCCTGTACTCGCGCAGGAATACTTCCAGCGTATCCACGTCGCGAACCGATAAAACCTCTGCCTCCCTGGCCCTGCGCTTTAACAGCTTCGCCAGCACGTTGCCCGGGCCTATCTCCACGAACCGCGTGACGCCGCTTGCCAGCATGTGCTCCACGTTGTCGTGCCACCTCACGCGCGCGCGCATCTGCTCGCACAGCAGCGCCCGTATGTCCGCGTCCGGCGGGTAAGGCGCGCCCAGCGCGTTGCTGTACACCACACCCGCCATCGGGCTGAGCTCAACTGTTTTCAGCACCTCCGCAAACTGCGCTGAGGCCTCGTCCAGTAGCGGGCAGTGGGACGGCCCTTTGACGGCAAGCAGCGGCGCCATCTTCGCGCCTGCCGCTTCCATCTCGTCCTTGATTTTCAGCAAATCGTCAAGCCGCCCGCCCAGCACAATCTGCTGC
>JAAXZP010000146.1 GCA_012719815.1 Christensenellaceae bacterium | reverse complement strand
GATTAAGAGTCAGGTGCTCTACCAGCTGAGCTAATCACCCATAGAGCCGAGTCATCATTTCTCGGCACGCAGACGATTATAGCATAACGCTTTTTATTTTGTAAAGTGCAAATTTTACAAACCCGGCGCACATCTTAACAGCCGTCATGGTCAGGAATACGATTATTACAAACGCACCGATTCCTTCCGGCTGTTAAGCTCGCTATACGCTCTTTTCCTGCGCCGCAGGCTGAATCCTTTTACCCACCCTGTCCATCAGCCACGCCGCCAGGAACCCCAGAGCAAAGCTTATACCCCATAACAACAGCGTGTTCGCATCGCCGGTATAGGTCATACCGATAACCTCCCCATCCACGCCGGTGTTGCCGGAGGCGGGAAGAATAATCCCGATTGCCGAGGCTATGACAAAACCAATAACCGCGTGAGAAGCGGACGAATAATGCCTGTCGAACATATAGTTGATTACCCGCGCCGTCAGCAATACCACAAGCGCGATTCCCACGGCCAGGGGAATCACGACTTCCAGCGATAAATTCGAAACCCCCGCTGCCATGGACTGATACAACCCCAAGAACAGCATCAGCGACGACGAACTCAGGCCCGGCACCACCAGGCTGAGGCCCCAGAGCACGCCGCACACCAGATACCACCACACATTGGGCCGAATGGATATCCTGACCCCGTACTGGAGATACAGCAGAAGCGCAAACACCGATATGAAACTGACCGCCAGCGCTATCCATGATTTATACGTGCGGCCCTGTTTGCCGGCGTCGCGGAAAAGCTGGGGCATCATGCCCGCAATCAGCCCTAAAAACAGCCATATCGCAGCGCTGGAGAGCGACGGGTTGGTGAACAGTATATTCAGCACTCTGGCAAGACCCCAGTAACCTAAGACCCAGCCAATCAGCACAGGCAGCAGTTCCTTAAAATACTTCCTGATCGCGCGGATGGGATGCGCCAATAGCGCCATCATGGGCTGGTATATGCCAAATATGACACAGAGCACGCCGCCGCTGATGCCCGGCAACATCGCGCCCGCGCCGATCAGCGCGCCCTGTATCACTCTCAACAGCCAGTGCAGGATTGACCGGCGGGGCGTTCTTTTCCTCGCCGCGCTGCCACTGCTGTTCTGAACTCCGTTTTCCAAACCGCTCTCCCGATGGTGTATTTGTGTCTTTATGCATTATAAACGGCGGTGCCATATACGTCAATGCGCTCAGTAGAACTTTTTGGCGCCAAACAATCAGGTCACAGCGATTAGAAAAGTTCATCGGCGGAAAACACCGGCTTTTTGCAGATGCGATTCTCGCAGACCCAGGCGGCAAACGGCTTGTCCGTATTATAGCTCTTAAGGAAGGGCAGCGCTTCCTGCATCGCCCGGCTGCCGTCATACCAGATGACGGTGGTGAACGGGTCGAACCGCCTAAGCAGCGCCTTGTAAGCCGAGGCTGCTTCGGCGCTGTCCGCACCTGCCGCGATGATAACCTGACGGGGCGGTTCCTGCCCGATAAGCACTGTGGTGATAAGGTGCGCGTGGGACGGCGGCGAGCTTTCCGCCATCGGCAGCAGCGCCCGGATGACGGCGTTGTAAGCCTCCTGCCACTTCTCTTCCCCGGTCAGTCGCCAGAGCCGCTGCAGCGCCCGGACCGCACAGGAGCTGCCCGACGGCATTGCGCCGTCATATGCGTCCCGCGGAGCGATGAGCAGCGCCTCCGCGCCGTGCGACGTCATTGAAAAGCCGGCCGCATCCGCAAACCGATGCAGCAGACCTTCCGCCAGCACTTTGGCTTTCTCCAGCCAGGCAATATTACGCGTCACGGCATACAGCGCCAAAAGAGCGTTGGCCATATTTGCCCAGTCGGCCAGAAACGCCGGCCCGCCCGGTTTGGTCAGCCACGTGCCGCAGACCAGCCCCTGCTCGTCCGCCATATGCGTCATCACGAATCGTGCTGCGCGGACGGCGCTTTCCGCCAAAGTCTCGTCGCCCAAAACAGCGCTGGCCCGGGCCATTCCCTCAATCGCAAGGCCGTTCCACGACGCCGATATTTTGGTGTCTTTAAACGGTGGCACGTGCCTTTTGCGGATCTCGAACAGCTTTTTAAGCAGCCTTATATCCTCGTCATCCGGCTCGTCCGACGTGCCGATGCGGTTAAGTATCGTTTTCCCTTCGAAATTGCCCCGCGGGGTTAGCCCCCAGCGTCTCAGATGCTTCACCTCGCCCGCCGGCAGCAGTTCCGACAGCTCCGCTTCCTCCCAGACGTAGAACTTGCCTTCCTCCCCTTCCGAATCGGCGTCCTCGGCGGAATAGTACCCGCCCTCGGGCGACTGCATGTCGCGCATCAGATAATGCGCCGTCTGCGCCGCGACGCGGCGGTACGCGTCTTCTCCCGTAACGGCATACATCTCGGCATACGCATAAAGCAAGAGGGCGTTGTCGTACAGCATCTTCTCAAAGTGCGGCACCAGCCAGCGCATGTCCGTGGAATAGCGGGAAAAGCCGCCGCCCACGTGATCGTATATGCCGCCGCGCGCCATCTGCCGCAGCGTGTGCTTCACCATGCCCAGCGCGTCCGCATTCCCGTAAGCCTTCCATTCGCACATCAGATACAGTAGGTAATGCGGCATCGGGAACTTGGGCGCCCGCGAAAATCCGCCGTACTGCGGCGCATACATGGCCCGAAGCGCCTGCGACAGGCCTTTTACGGCGCTCTGCGCATTGCCGCCGCGGCCCGCTGTCCTCTCCTGCGCCATGAACCGGGCGATTTTTTCTCCCTGCTCAACCAGGGCGCCCCGCTGCTGACGCCACAATGCCATCACGCGTTTCAGCAGCGTATCCAGCCCCGTCATGCCGTTTCCGGAATACGGCGGCAGGTAGGTGCCCGCAAAAAACGGCTTTTTATCCGGCGTCATCAGTATGGTAAGCGGCCATCCGCCGCTGCCCGTCATCGCCTGGCAGACCGACATGTATACCTCGTCGATGTCCGGACGCTCCTCGCGGTCTACCTTCACGGCAACAAAGCCCTCGTTCAGCAGCGCCGCGATATCCTCGTTCTCGAAGCTCTCGCGCTCCAGCACATGGCACCAGTGGCAGGTGGAATAGCCGATGGAGATAAATACGGGCTTGTCCTCCGTCCTCGCCTTTTCAAACGCCTCATCGCCCCAGGGATACCAGTCCACCGGGTTGTGGGCGTGCTGCAGGAGGTAGGGCGAAGTCTCGTTAATCAGGCGATTGGTATATCGTTTCGATTCCATGACGATGCTCCTGAAATTGTTTCTGAACCCATTTGGGATTACCCATCTATTTTACCATTACTCTACAGGCATTATTAATAAAGGGCAACCGTTTGCACACAACCCGCACAATAAAAACACCCAAACTTTCGAATTGGGTGTTTTGCGATATTGGAAAAAACGAAAACTCGATTATGCCTGTCCCGCTTTCCTGAGCATCTCCTGCGACAGCGCCTCCGCCTTCTCCCTCACCCGCGGCTCGTCTACCGACGCCAGGCGGCCGTCCTCGGAGACAATCCGGCCGTTGACCATCACCAGCTTCGCCGGGCGGCAATAGCCCACCGTGCCCAGCAGGCAGGCCGGGTCGTTCCCGGTGCCCGCAAGCTCCAAAAGCGACGCGTCAATCATAAAGAGGTCGGCGGCTTTGCCGGGCTCCAGGCTGCCGATATCGTCCCGACCGAGCAGGGCGG
>JAAXZP010000145.1 GCA_012719815.1 Christensenellaceae bacterium | reverse complement strand
GTCGGAGTGGGCTCCTGCGTTGAAGCCGGCGTGGCAGTCGCCATTTGGGTAGGCGAAGCCGCCGTAAATGGCGTTACAGATGCGGCTGGAGTAGGCGTGGCGGTTATTGCCGGTATGGGCAGCCCACCGGCCGCGCTTAAAACCGTGGGCTGCGGCACCGGAGATGCGCCCTTCGTGGCCTCCGCCGGAGCAGCCACGCCGCCCGGCGCAAGAAATACGATCAGCATCACCGCGATCACGGCGACGCCTGTGCCCGCGTACAGGAATATCCTGCGGTTGCGGCGGGCCCTGCGGCTTAAACGCCGGCCGTTTTCCGCAAACGCCAGCGCGTCGTCTTTCGCCCGGGCCGCAGCATTTCTTTTAAACGGAAACAGGGAAGAAAACCACAAGGCGCGTCCGAAAATGCCTTTTCTCTTTCGCGCCAGACGAGAGAACGAGAACTCCGCCTCAGGCGGAGACCAAAACAAACCTCGTTTCTTTTTCCGGTCAGCGCGGTGCAGTTCGGACGCAACCAGATTTTCGGCCTTCGCAGGGCTGTTGGGCGTATCCTCCAGGTATTCGCTCCTGGCGGCAGCGCGCACAGATGCAGCCGCTTACGGCTTTTTCGTCACAACCGCAGGCTCCGGCATGACTGCCGGGATTTTCCCGCTGATTTTGTTTTTCAGGTTTTTCAGAGCATTAATGCCTGAATTTTTTGCCATGCGGCTTTCTCCTTGCGCAAACGTGCACTCACGCCAGTATGCTCATGATAACGTACTTTTCTCTAAATGTCAACGAATTTGTAATACTATTGTAACATTTTGCCGTTTTATTGCTCAACGGCCTGTGCGGACAACTGCGCCTCGATATGTCCCGATTCAACGGTTTTTCCGGGGCTTGCGCCGTGAAGCCGCAGCAGGCGCAGCACTGTCGCTCCTCTTTTTTCCAGCGCCTGCTTGTGCGCCAAAAGGCATGTATCCGGAGCCGATTCCACGTTTGGGTCAGCCTGCAGCGTGAACAGCACGATCTTCTTGCCCGCTGCGTCCAGAGAATCCAAAAAAGCGTTGACTGCGGGCACCGTCCTGTTGGCCCACACCGGCGAGCCGATATACAGGCAGTCGTAGTTCTTCATCTCCGCAGCAAAATCGTTCTTTAAGCGGCTGCGCTTTCCCGTCAGCGCGCCAAACCCTGCCGCCACGAACGACAGCACCGATTTTCCGCGCTTTTTGACCTCCTCCAGTTCAAAAACATCCGCGCCTAGCTGTCTGGCCAGCACTTCGGCTGCCACGCGCGTGCTCCCGTCGTACGAGTAATACACAACCGCTGTTTTCATATGCTCCCCCCTTAATAGTTTTCTATCGCCAACGCCGTATCTTTAATTCCCAGCGGTTTTGCCGTCATCTCCCGTATGCCGCTGATTAAGCCCGGGTCATCCGCGTTGCACTTTTTCAGCAGCGAATCGATGCCGTAGAACACGACCGTCGTGCAGACTTCAGGATTCTTGACGTGGAAATATCCCTGCTTTAGCCCTTCCTCCACCACGTCTTCCAGCAGCGGCAGCAGCGTGCGAGCCCTCTCCTCCCGCACCACCGTCTCGTACCAGTCCGCCGGCCCGTCCTTGAAATAGGAATCCGTCTCGGGCGCGGTTTCCGCCTGCTCGATCAGCGCGGCGATAAAGTATTCCACCCGCGATATCGCGTCCTGCAGCGAATTCATCTGTTGCAGGAGCTGGTTCCGGTACTCGTCCATTTGCATTGCGAGAATATAGCGCACGATGGACTGTTTGCTTTCAAAGTAGTAGAAAAACGTTCCTTTGGCAATGCCCGCCAATTCGCAGATCTCCTCAACCGGCGTCGCGGCGTAGCCCTTCTCGGAGAAAAGCGTGCGCGCGCTGCTGAGAATCAGCATCTTTGTGGCTCTGTCGCCTGCCATGATCGCCTCCTGACTTTGTCCGGGCCGCGCAGGGCAGCCTCGATTTTGTGTGATTATCGACCAAAGTCAGGGTTTTTATACCTGTGTCAGCTATATGAGTTGTGTCAGTACCGGAAATCCGTCCGCCACTGTGAGCCGGGCAAACCCTGCGGGGCGGATATCGTAGCAAAAGAGATGCATGCTGTCACCGTGCAGCAGCGTCGAAAGGGCAGCCATCACGAAGCCTTTGTGCGACACAACCAGCACGCCTCCGTCCACGTCATCCCCGATGATGGCACGGATTGTATTCGCCGCGCCTGCCAGATATTCCTGCACGCTGTCTCCCAGCGGGAACCTAAAATGCAGCCAGTCCGCCATATAGGCCTGCCAGGCTTCGGGCATGCGCCGCTCGATC
>JAAXZP010000144.1 GCA_012719815.1 Christensenellaceae bacterium | reverse complement strand
CGCCATACAGAAAGTAAGGTGAGTACGCGGTGATTATCAAAAACGGGCTTGTGGTGCTGGAAGACAGCGTGCGCCGGACGGACGTGCGCATTGAAAACGGCGTGATCGCGGAGCTGGGAGACAGCTTATCCGGCGATGACGTTATTGACGCGGCAGGCAGGTACGTGCTGCCGGGCGGCATCGATGTGCATACGCACTTTTGCCTGGACGTGGGTTTTGCCGTAGCGCAGGACGATTTTTATACAGGCACGGTGGCGGCTGCGTGCGGCGGCACCACCACCATCGTCGACCATCCGGGCTTCGGGCCTGCGGGCTGCAGCCTGGACCACCAGATAAAGCTGTATCATAAGCTGGCGCAGGGCAACGCCGTCATCGACTACGGTTTTCACGGCGTGATACAGCATGTGGATGACGACGTGCTGGCGATGATGGAAACCCTGGCGGACAAGGGCGTCACCAGCTTTAAAATCTACATGACGTACGGGTTTAAGATATCCGACGAGGGTATTTACCATATTCTCCGCCGAGCTAAGGAACTGGGCGTGATGATCACCGTGCACCCGGAGAACGACGGCCTGGTGAACACGCGTCGGCAGGAGCTTTCGGAAAGCGGCTGCACCGCTCCCAAATACCACGCGATCAGCCGGCCTGAGGAGTGCGAAGCGGAAGCCATCAACCGCGCCATCCAGATATCCGCCGTGGCGGGCGACGCGCCGCTGTATATCGTGCATCTCTCCAACCATCTGGGGATGCAGTATATAAGGCTGGCCAAACAGAACGGCCTAAAGAACGTGTTTGTGGAGACATGCCCGCAGTACCTGCTGATGGACGATACTTACTATGAGCGGGAGGACGGGTTGAAATACGTGCTGAGCCCGCCGCTGCGGCGTAAGGACAACAACGCGCTGCTGTGGGAGGATATCCGGCAGGGCGATGTTGATACGGTGGCGACGGACCACTGCCCGTTCGACTACACGCTCAAGCAGAAGCTGGGCGGGGAGGACTTTACCAAATGTCCCAACGGTATGCCCGGCGTGGAGCTGCGGTTCCCGCTGATGTTCTCGGAGGGCGTGATAAAGCAGCGCATATCGCCGGTGGAATTCGCCCGGCTGTGCGCGCTGAATCCCGCAAAACTGTTTGGCATGTACCCCAAAAAAGGCGTCATACGCCCGGGCAGCGACGCCGATATCGTCATAATGGACCCCGGCAGGCCGTATACGGTGACGCATGACAGGCTGCATGAGAACGTGGACCACACGCCGTACGAGGGGATGAGAGTTGAGTGCGATATCGACTGCGTGATCTCCCGGGGCGAAGTGATCGTGAAAAACAACGAGTTTATCGGCCGGAAGGGCAGAGGACAGTTTATTAAGCGCAGCAAACCGCTGCTGGATAAATAATGAACCTGAGAATTATTGAAATAAAGGAGAAGAGTCATGAGCAAGTACAAACTGATCGATCTGACGGTAAATGAGGCCCGGCTGAAAAAGGTCGTGATGCGGGCAAAAGAGCGCAATATCGTGATTCCGACGTTTGCGCAGATGAAAAACCCCGCGCTGATCGACGCTGGCATTAAAGAGCAGCTGAAAAACGTGGGCCTTTGGTATATAAACCCGCTCAACCTGTTCCGCATCAACT
>JAAXZP010000143.1 GCA_012719815.1 Christensenellaceae bacterium | reverse complement strand
CCATATGGCTGTCGCCGGGAGAAACCATGACGCTGTCCGACTTACTTTTCGGGTTGATGCTGGCCTCCGGCAACGACGCGGCCGTTGCCATCGCGGAGCATGTAGGCGGCGATGTGGATACATTTGTCGGCATGATGAACGACAAGGCGCGAGAGATTGGCGCTTACAACACGCACTTTGCCAATCCTCACGGTCTGCCGGCGGACAACCATTACACCACGGCTTATGATCTGGCGCTGATCTCCGCCTATGCGATGCAGAACAAAATATTCCGCGAGGTCGTAAAAACGCAGTACAAGACGCTGCCCTGGGAAGGCCACGAATGGGACCGCGTGGTGAAGAACAAGAACAAAATTCTGTGGAACTACGAGGGCGGCAACGGCATCAAGACCGGGTTTACCAAAGAAGCGGGGCGATGTCTTTCGGCGGCTGCAGAGCGCGAAGGGATGCAATTGGTATCTGTGGTGCTGTGCGCTCCGGATATGTTTAACGACTGCATGGCGCTGATGGATTACGGCTTTAAAAACTACGACTACAGCCTTATCGTGAAAGCCGGCGAGAAAATCGGCGAAATAGCGGTCAAGGACGGCGTGGAGAAGAGCTTCCCTGTGTACACTGAAAAAGACGTCTGCTTTCCACTGACGCAGGAGGAAGCTGCCAATCTTAAAAAGCGGGTATATATTGAAGAGACTTTGACTGCGCCTGTGAAAAAAGGCCAGCAGGTGGGGCGTATCGATCTTTGGCTGGGCGAGGACAGAATACAGTCCGTCGCACTGACGGCCCCGTATGATATCGGCGAGAATTCCTATTCATTCAACCTGAGCAAGCTGCTCGGGCTGTGGCTGAACGGGAGGATTCCCGCCATGTAAGCTGTGGGGGATGCATGAGGCTGAACAAATACATAGCATCTTGCGGTGTGGCGTCGCGGCGAGGAGCGGACGCGCTCATCGTGCAGGGAAGGGTGACTGTCAACGGCAGGGTAGTGAACACGGTCGGTGTGGATATCAATCCGGATACCGATACGGTCGCCGTGGACGGCACCCTTTTATCGCTTGCAGACAAAAAAGTCTACATCATGCTCAACAAGCCTGCGGGCGTGCTTTCCACCTGCCAGGACGACCGGAGCCGCAAAACTGTGCTGGATTTGGTGGGGGATGTGGGCGTGCGTTTGTTCCCCGTGGGCCGGCTGGACTACGATACCGAAGGCTTGCTGCTGCTCACCAACGACGGGGATTTTGCATATCGCTGCACCCATCCCCGGCATGAGGTAAACAAGACCTATATCGCGCTGGTGCATGGCCGTTTGGATGAACAGGCTGTCCGGCGTCTGGAAGGCGGCGTTATGCTGGACGGCGTAAAAACGGCCCCGGCGACGATCAGGGTGCTGCAGCGCGCGGGGAAGGAAACCCGCCTTGAGATCACAATCCACGAAGGGCGTAACCGGCAGATAAAAAGGATGTTTGAATCGGTGGGCTGTCATGTAAAGGCATTGAAGCGCGTCTCTTTCGGAAGCCTGTCCTTGGGCGATCTGCCCATGGGTTCGTGGCGGTATTTGTCTGTAATGGAATTAAAATCTATGAATATGCAAGTTTGAAAAAATTTTTTGCGTAATTTGTGAATTTTTAAACGAACCTTAAAGGAAAAAAGGGATTTTGTGTAGAAATAAGAAACAGGGCCAGAATTGGTGCTTATTTGGGCCATAACGTTTGACGTTTATATAAATTTTATATTGGAGGTTTAACTGCTACATGAGTGAATTGACGGGTTTTGATCTACTGGCTCAAAAGCGACAGTCGGCTGTCGCCGGCAACCAGCAGCTCGTGGACGCCCAGCACGCACAGTCGAAATTGACTGCGCGCGAGCGTATCGGCAAGCTGCTGGATTCCGAAAGCTTTGTCGAAATGCACGCTTTTGTCCAGCACTCCAACGCCGTTGCCGGCATGAAGGAAGTCAGCGCGCCCGGCGAAGGCGTCGTGACCGGTTACGGCACTATCGATGGCCGCGGCGTATATGTCGTTTCTCAGGACTATACGGTACTGGGCGGTTCCATGGGCGCGATGCACGCGCGCAAGATCACAAAACTGCTGGATATGGCGGGCAAGACGGGGCTGCCGGTCATATTGCTGCTGGATTCAATGGGCGCACGCCTGGGCGAAGGCGCAGGTGCGCTGGAAGGGTTTGGCAGCGTTTTTGCCAAGATGTCGGAACTGTCGGGCGTGGTGCCGATACTGACCGTCGTATGCGGGCAGTGCGCGGGCAGCGCGGCGTTCTTTGCTCCCTTGAGCGATTTTGTATTCATGGCGGACGGCGTGGGCGGCATCTATACGGCAGCGCCGGGTGCTTTCGGCCAATCGGGCAAGGAAGTAAAGCCGGAAGCCATCGGCGGCGCTTCGGTGCACTTTGAAAAGACGGGCCTCGTGCATTTCAAGTGCGCGTCCGAAGATGAAGCACTGGGGGCACTACGCCGGTTGCTCTCTTATCTGCCGGACAACAACCTCGTCGATGTGCCGTTCATTGACGGCGGAGACGATCTGAACCGGATGATCGAGAACTATTCCGGCAGTTGGGATGTTTATTCCGTGATTACAGCGATATTTGACAACGGTTTGTTCTTCGAATCGCAGGCGGGTTATGCTCCGGATATCAAGACGGGCTTTGCGCGGCTGGGAGGCCGCAGCGTGGGCGTGGTGGCCAACGCGCCCGGTTCCTTCCTCAATGCGGCAAGCTGCATAAAAGCAGCAGGTTTTGTTAATTTCTGCGACGCTTTTGGCATACCGGTTATCACGCTGGCGGATACGGCAGGCTTTGTGAAGGATATCGCGCAGGAGCAGTGCTGCCTGATACCCAGCGGAGCCAAGCTGATTCAGGCTTACGCAAGCGCGACGGTACCCAAACTTACTGTCATTACAGGGCAGGCCATCGGCTCCGGATATATCGCGATGGGGCCCAAGGCTCTGGGAGCGGATATGGTGTACGCCTGGCCGGAAGCTGTGGTATCCTGTCTGCCCGCAGACGCTTCCGCGGTGATACTGATGGAGGATTATATCGCGCAATCGGATGAGCCGGTGGAAGCCAGGAAGGAAGCGGCGGAAAAATATGCAAAGACTTTTGCTTCGCCCTGGGAAGCGGCCAGGATGGGATATATCGACGAAGTGATTTACCCCTCCGAAACGCGTCAGCGGTTGGCCGGCGCGCTGGAACTCGCTGTCGGCAAACGCGAAAACAGGCTGCCCAGGAAGCACGTCTCGCGGCCATAGGAGGAGAGGTAAAGCATGCTTAAGCATCTAATATCCCTGTCGGAATCAACTACGGCTGCGGCAAACGGTTCTACTGCAGATATGACCGTTTGGGAAAAGCTCGGTCTGGGCGGCAGTGTGACCGTTTTGGGTATGGTCATAGTATTCATTGGGCTGATTCTTCTGATATTTCTCACCTGGCTGTATCCTAAAATCGCGAAATCATTGATTTCATGGTGGGCCGGCGTCAAAGAAAGAAGGGCCTCTCGGAAAGCTGAACGTCAGCTGGCAAAGCAACAGCGGAAAGAAGTGAAAAAGGCTGAAAAAATGGCGCCTGCAAAAGCTGAAGAGCCTGCTGTGGATACGCCGGCGACATTACCTGCCGACGAGCACAGCCCAGAGCTCATCGCGGTGATCGCGGCTGCTGTCGCGGCCTGCCAGGGGACGTCATCCAACGGTATCGTGATACGGTCGCTGCGCCGCGCTCAGAGCACAACGCCTGTATGGGGCGCGAGCAGCCGGATTGAACAGGTTAACAAAAGACTATAAAGTTTAAATGTTTGAATATGGAGGAAACATCAATGCGTCGTTTTAAAATCAACGTAAATGGCATCAGCTACAATGTGGAAGTGGAAGAGATCGGCGGTTTCGCTGCTTCTGCGCCAGCGCCGGCACCTGTTGCGGCTGCACCTGCGCCTGCAGCCGCTCCCGCTCCGGCGCCGGCACCTGCTGCCGCTGCGCCTGCACCGGCGGCTGCGCCTGCGGCTCCGGCGCCCGCTGACGGCACGCAGATCAAGTCCCCGATGCCCGGCACCATCCTTGACGTTCGCGTGAGTGTTGGCGACACCGTTAAGGAAGGCGACATTCTGATGATACTGGAAGCCATGAAGATGGAAAACGAGATATTGGCGCCCGTGTCCGGAAAGGTGGCTGCAATTCAGGTTTCCAAGGGTACTGCTGTGAACTCCGGTGATTTGCTGGCTGTGCTGGCGTAAGCCTCACCTGGCATTTCCAATGAAGGAGGGTACACATGCAGGGTTTTGATATCGGCCAATCCTTTGTCGATCTGTGGAACAGCACGGGGTTTTCCATGATGACCTGGCAGCATGCGGTGATGCTGCTGGTGGGATGCATACTGCTGTATCTGGCGATCGTCAAAAAGTATGAACCGCTGCTGTTGGTTCCCATTGCGTTCGGCATGATTCTGGCCAATCTGCCGGGAGCCAACATGATGGCGGGTCCAAAAGAGATACTGAACCTGGTGAAGGATTCAGACGCCGCCAACGGCGGAACAAATTATCTGGTCACGCACGGAACCGGCTATGAAAACGGCGGCCTGCTGTATTACCTGTACCAGGGCGTCAAGCTGGGCATCTACCCGCCCCTGATATTCCTGGGCGTGGGTGCGATGACCGATTTTGCCCCGCTTATCGCCAACCCGAAGAGCCTGCTTCTGGGCGCGGCGGCGCAGCTCGGTATATTCATCACGTTCATCGGCGCGCTGCTGCTGGGCTGCTCGCCTCAGGAAGCGGGTTCCATCGGCATTATCGGCGGCGCGGACGGCCCGACCGCGATATACCTGACCACCAGACTGGCGCCGCATCTTCTGGGTCCCATCGCGGTGGCAGCATATTCGTATATGGCACTGGTGCCCGTTATTCAGCCTCCCATCATGAAAGCGCTGACCACCAAAAAAGAGCGCATGGTCGTGATGGAACAACTGCGTGAAGTCAGCAAGGCGGAGCGTATCATATTCCCGATCGTGGTGACGATATTCATATCGCTGTTGCTGCCTGCGGCCGCGCCGCTCATCGGCATGCTGATGCTGGGCAACCTGTTCCGTGAGTGCCTGGTGGTGGACCGCCTGAGCAAGACGGCGCAGAACGAGCTGATCAATATCGTGACGATATTCCTGGGTGTCACTGTGGGTGCCACGGCAAATGGTGAAACGTTCCTGCAGTGGCAGACGATAGGGATTATAGTATTAGGCCTGATAGCGTTCAGCTTCGGTACCGCCGGCGGTGTGCTGCTCGGCAAGTTGATGTATAAACTCTCGGGCGGCAAGATCAACCCGCTGATCGGCAGCGCGGGCGTGTCCGCCGTTCCGATGGCAGCGCGCGTGTCGCAGAAAGTGGGGCAGGAGGCCAACCCCGGCAACTTCCTGCTGATGCACGCGATGGGCCCCAATGTGGCGGGCGTTATCGGTTCGGCCGTGGCAGCGGGTGTGCTGCTGTCGCTGTTCGGTTAATCAGAGAATTAGGAGGTTAAATAGATGCCAAAAGTCCATATTACCGATACGATATTAAGAGACGCGCACCAGTCGCAGGCGGCTACGCGCATGAGGACGTCCGAGATGCTGCCTGTTGCAGGTCTGCTCAACGAAGCGGGCTACTGGTCGCTGGAGATGTGGGGCGGGGCTACGTTTGATTCGTGCCTGCGCTTCCTCAACGAAGACCCGTGGGAGAGGCTCCGCGTGCTGCGCGCCGCGATGCCGGACGCCAAACTGCAGATGCTGCTCCGCGGGCAGAACCTGCTGGGCTACAAGCACTACGCGGACGACGTGGTGGACCTTTTCGTGAAGAAAGCTATTGAAAACGGCATCGACGTCATTCGCATTTTCGACGCGCTCAACGACCTGCGCAACATGAAGGCCGCGATGGAAGCCACCAAAAAGTACGGCGGTATCTGCGAAGCGGCGATGTCGTACACGATCAGCCCGGTGCACACGCGCGCCTATTTCGTGGAAATGGCCAAAAAGCTGGAAGAGATGGGCGCAGACACCATCTGCATCAAAGACATGGCCAATCTGCTGCTGCCTTATGAGGCGTACGAACTCGTCAAGGAGCTTAAAGCCGCTGTTAAAGTGCCCATTCACGTGCACACGCATAACAAGACGGGCGTTGGCGACATGACTTATCTGAAAGCCATTGAAGCGGGCGCGGACATTGTGGACTGCGCGCTGTCGCCCATGGCCAACGGTACGGCCCAGCCCTG
>JAAXZP010000142.1 GCA_012719815.1 Christensenellaceae bacterium | reverse complement strand
TCATTCCGGTGACTGCGACTTCTACGGGAGCGCCGCTGAGACTGGATTTTGCTGTGTACATTATCGGCACCTATGAGATGAAGCTGTCCACGCCGACAGGGCTTCTCTCTGTGGATGCGGTGGCCGGACAGGGGAGCACCGTGACGCTGAACATAGAGAATACCGGCAATGCCGACCTTTCCAACATCACGCTGACGGCCAAGTCGACTCCCGCCAACTGGTCGGTGACGTTCGACAAGGATACCATTGAAACCCTGCCGGCTGGCCAGAGCGTACAGGTGGCCGCGACCATCAAGCCCGCGAAAGATGCTGTCACCGGCGACTATGTGGTCTCCATTCAGGCGAAATCCACGCTTGCGAGCAGCCAGGCCGACTTCCGCGTGACCGTGAAGACTTCTACAATATGGGGAATCGTTGGCATTGTGATTATCGCGGCGGTAGTGGTGGCCCTGGTTCTGGTGTTCAGAAAATTCGGGAGACGGTGAGCATGGCGGAAGTAATATTAAAGACGGAACGGCTGACAAAAAAGTACGGCCGTCTTGTCGCTGTGGACCGCCTGAATCTGGAGATCGCGGAAGGGGAGGTTTTCGGCCTGCTGGGGCCTAACGGCGCGGGCAAAACCACCACCATACTGATGCTGCTGGGGCTGACCGAGCCGAGCAGCGGCAAGGCCACGATATACGGGCGCGACTGTACCCGCGATCCCATCGGCGTGAAGCGCATTGTGGGCTATCTGCCCGACAACGTGGCGTTCTACAACGACATGACCGGGCGGGAGAATATGCGGTTCATCGGCGAGATGAACGGCATATACGGCAAGGCGGCTGAGGAACGCATCGACATGCTGCTGCGCCGCGTGGGCCTGCAGGACGTGGCCGACAAAAAGGTGAGGGCGTATTCGCGCGGCATGCGGCAGCGCCTGGGTATCGCGGACGTGCTGATGAAAGACCCCAAAGTGGTGATATTGGACGAACCGACGCTGGGTATTGACCCGGAGGGCGTCCACGAGCTGCTCAGCCTCATCAAGGAACTGTCCGAAAAAGACCGCCGCACGGTGCTGATCTCCTCGCACCAGCTCTATCAGGTGCAGCAGATCTGCAGCCGGGTGGGCATATTCGTGAGCGGCAAGCTGGTGGCGTGCGGCAACATCGATTCGCTGCGCGAGGCCACGCGGGCAAAGGACATCGTGGAGATAGAGTATTTAGCGCGTCCGGATAACGCCGAGCTGGAGCAGATGCTCAGTGCCATTCCCGGTGTGGACGAAGTAAAACGGGAGCGCGGGCTGTATGTGGTGCGCGCCAAACAGGATGTGCGCGACGCGCTGGTGGCTGCCACGGCGGAAAAGGGCTACAGCTTAAGGCATCTGCGGAGGCTGGGCGGCGACCTGGACGATATCTACCGGCGCTATTTTGAGAGAGGGGGTGCGCAGTAATGGAACTTACCGCAAAGCAGGACCTGCCGGTTATTACCGACAGGGAGGCCAGGAGAAACGGCTTCCGCGCCCTCTATTACAAGGAAGTGCGCGATTATTTCCGCAGCCTGAAATTCATCATCGTGCTGGCGCTGGTTACGGTGCTGGGCTTAACTGGCGTATACGGCGCATTCAACGGCATTCGGGACGCCATAAGCGACAGCGGCAACTCGGCTACCTATACCCTGCTGTCGCTGTTCACGGAGCAGGGCGCGTCCTGGCCGTCGTTCGTCTGGTTCCTGATGTTCCTGGGCCCGCTGGTGGGCATGGCGCTGGGCTTTGACGCCATCAACGGCGAGCGCTCGCGCCGGACGCTGAGCCGCCTGCTGGCGCAGCCGATACACCGCGACGCGGTGATCAACGGCAAGTTCTGGGCGGGCGTGACGGTGCTTGCCATCATGGTGTTTGCGCTGGGCTTTTTCGTGATCGGCTTTGGCATCGCGGCGCTGGGTCTCGTGCCCACGCTGGAGCAGCTGCTGCGCATCGTGATATTCCTGTTCTTCACGGTGGTGTATATGGCGCTGTTTCTTGCGCTGTCGCAGCTGTTTTCGCTGCTGTTCCGGCATATGGCGACGTCGGCGCTGATGGGCATCGCGGTATGGCTGTTCCTGGCGATATTTCTTGGCCTTTTGGCTAACGTGATCGCCGGCGTGCTGTTCCCGGTGACGGATACATCGACAGTAACCGATGTGCTCAACAACTACAGATGCAGCCAGTTCATCAAGCGGCTGTCGCCTTCCACGCTTTACAGCGAAGCGGTGGTGACAGTGCTTGACCCCAACGTGAGGACGCTGGATGTTGTGAGCTTTTCCTTGCAGCAGCAGAACGCTATTGTAGGCGAACTGCCGCTGGGGCAGAGCCTGCTTTTGGTGTGGCCGCACCTGACGGGATTGATTGCGCTGGCGATGATCTGTTTCGGAGTATCGTACGTGGTGTTCATGCGGCAGGAGGTCCGCGCGGACTAAACGAAGAGCTATGTTGGAAACGGCAGGGCCGGGCGCAGGCAGGCGCCCCAAAACAGCAGACGAACGGGAGAGTACGCTCAATTACCTGGTCAGGCGCTTTGGCGACCGGGTGCTTAAGCTGGCGTATTACCACGTGCGGGACCGTTATCTGGCGGAGGATATCTGCCAGGAGGTGTTCTGCCGCGTATACAGGCACCTGGACCGTTTCCGGGGCGACAGTTCCTATTATACCTGGATATACCGCATCACAATGAACCTGTGCCGGGATTACAAGGCATCCGCCTATTTCAGGCGGATGCTGCCCGCGCGCATGGAGGAGGAGGTCATCGCCGCCGCCGAAACCCGGATGTTTGAGATCGCCGAGGGCGGCGAGGTGTTCAGCAAGGTGATGGACCTGCCGCTGAAACTGCGGACGGTGATTGCCCTGTATTATTTTGAGGAGATGAAAACTGCGGAAATCGCACAGGTGCTGGGTATCAGCGAGGAGAACGTGAGAAAGAGGCTGTGCCGGGGAAGAGAACTCTTGAGGAAAAAACTTTCGCAAGAGGAGCGGTAAAGGGTAAAGTGAACGAGCGGGAACTGGACAGTTTGCTGACACAGGGTAAAAAAGAAGCCGGCGATTTTTTCAGCAGCTTTATGCCGGCGCCCACGCAGCTGGCTGCTGAAGCCGTCAGCAAAAGCCGGCGGTCGTGGCGGCCGCAGGCCGTGAGGCGGATGGCCCTGGCGGCTGCCTGCGTGGCCGCGGTGCTGGCGTTTGCGCTGCTGGCGTGGCTGCTGCCGCATGCGGAGTACGCGCGGCCTGGTGCGCAGCCCTCCGCTTTGGCGCAGGCGGACGATACGCCGGTGGACAATGTGCCGACGGAGACGGTGGCATTGGGTGAGGACAAGGAATTCCGCATGAACCATATTCCCACAACGGTGCATGACGGCGCGGTTCCCGGCATTATGACGGTGCTGTGGGAGCTTTCGGGCAACTGGAGCCAGCAGATGGCATATTCCAGCGTGTTTGAGTATTGCGACACCGTATACCCGGCCATGATTATACCGTTTTCCGGCGCGGATTACGACATGCTGCTGATCGCCTCGGGCGACAGCGCGCACGGCCGCATCGGTTACCGGCTTGTGGGCTACCGGACGAACGCGATCCAGACATGGTGGTCGCGCGACGGCCTGCCGGGCGGCGACATCTCGGTGCAGGACGGCGTGGCGGTGGAAAAGGCGGCGGACGACTCGCAGCAGTCCGGGCTGCGCGTGACATATATCGTGCCCATTCAGACCACATCCGGGGCTTTGGTGCTGCCGGTCAGCCGCCTGAGGCTGGGGGTGGGCGAGCGGCTGCTGCTGATTGGCAGCAGTACGGATGACGTGGATGCGGAAAGCCTGGGCGGCCTGATGAGCCGGGAGGATTCGGAGCCTTACGGCGAAGCGGCGGAGATGTTTACCGCGGTGGGCACGGGCGAGGACGTGCTGCAAATCAGCGACGGGCATGCCGGAAACAGCCTGACGGTCAGCATCGTGGAGCATGAGTGACCACAACTAATAAAGTAAAGATTATGAGGCGCTTCGGCGCCTTTTTTGCTGCCGCTGGGCTATGATGGTGACATGGGATTGACGCCATGATATAATCGTATCGTTCTAATTATACGGCGGGGGGCTGGTATGCGGCATACAGGCGTTATCGGCATGGCGGTTATGGGGAAGAATCTCGCGCTCAACATCGCGGAGCACGGGTTCCCGGTATCGGTTTACAACCGGACTTATGAAAAAGCGCGGCAGGCCGCGGATGAAGCGGGCGGTTTGCCAGTGGAGGCGTTCGATACGCTGGAGAGCTTTGTGCGCTCGCTTACGCCGCCGCGCGTTATCATCATGATGGTGAAGGCCGGCGAGGCGGTGGACCAGACCATCGGGCAGCTTTTGCCGCTGCTGGAGAAAGGCGACGTGCTGATAGACGGCGGCAATTCGTACTTTAAGGATACCGAGCGCCGCTGCCTTGAGCTGGCGGCTGCGGGCGTCCGGTTTCTGGGCGCCGGCAGCTCCGGCGGCGAGGAGGGCGCGCGCCACGGCCCTGCCATCATGCCGGGTGGCGACGCCGCGGCCTATGACATCGCGGGGCCCATGCTGCGGGATATCTCCGCCAGGGCGGAGGGAGAGCCCTGCTGCACGTATATAGGTAAGGGCGGGTCGGGCCATTTCGTGAAGATGGTGCACAACGGCATTGAATACGCCGACATGCAGCTCATCTGCGAGGCCTACGATATCCTGAAAAACGTGCAGGGCATGTCCGCCGACGAAATGCGGGACGTATTTGCGGATTGGAACAGGGGCGAGCTGAACAGCTACCTCATAGAGATTACGGCAGATATACTGGGCAGGACCGACCCGGAGACCGGCGCGCCGCTGGTGGACGTAATACTGGACGCGGCGGCGCAGAAAGGTACCGGCAAGTGGACCAGCCGGGAAGCGCTGGACCTCGGCATACCCGCGCCGACGATCACCGAGGCGGTGTTCGAGCGCTATCTCTCGGCGATGACGCCGCTGCGCGCAGAGGCATCCAAAGCCTTGTCCGGTCCTGCGGCGGCTCGGGCTTTGGGCGACGGTTTCGTCGAATCCGTCCGGCGGGCGCTGTACGCCAGCAAGATATGCGCCTATGCGCAGGGCTTCGGGCTGATGGTGGCGGCTTCCGGCGCGTACGGATGGGAGCTTGACCTCGCCGGCATCGCGAAGATATTCCGGGGAGGCTGCATCATACGGGCGCAGTTCCTGAACCGGATCGTATCGGCCTACGGGCGGCAACCCGCGCTTGCCAGTTTGCTGCTGGATGAGGGCTTCGGCGAGGCGGTTTCCGCTTACCAGCAGGAATGGCGCGGCGTGGTGGCGGCGGCGGTGCAGGCCGGCATTCCCGTACCCGGCATGGCGAGCGCGCTTTGCTATTACGACAGCCTGCGCGCGGCCCGGCTGCCCATGAACCTGATGCAGGCGCAGCGCGATTATTTCGGCGCACACACCTACCAGCGGGTGGACAAGCCCGGCAGTTTCCACACGCAGTGGCAGCGATAGTGCAGGAGGGGGTTATGGAACGGCAAAACCGAATGCCCGGCATGCTGGTGATATTCGGCGGCACGGGCGATCTCACGCACCGCAAGCTGATGCCTGCGCTTTATAACCTTTGCATGGACGGCCTGCTGCCCGAGCGGTTTACCGTGGTGGCGGTGGGGCGCAGGGACAAGACATACGAGCAGTATCTGGGCGAAGTATATAAGTCACTGGAGCAGTATTCACGGAACCGTATTACCGCTGCGTGCTGGGAAAGGCTGAAAAGCGCGATCCGTTACCGCCGGATGGATTTGGAGGATCTGTCCGGGTATAAGCAGCTGGCTGACTGGCTGAACGAGTTGCACCCGGAAGGCGCGGCGGACAGGATTTATTATCTCGCCGTGGCGCCGGAGCACTTTGAAACCATCGTCGCGGGGCTGAAGGCGGGCCATATGGCGGAAAGCGGCGGCAGGCACAGCAAGCTGGTGATCGAAAAGCCGTTCGGGCGCGTCCTTATCACGGCGCAGAAGCTCAACAGCCGGCTGCTGGAAGTGTTCCCGGAAGAGAACATTTACCGCATCGACCACTACCTCGGCAAAGAGATGATTCAGAACATCATGGTGCTGCGGTTCTGCAACCTGGTGTTTGAATCGCTGTGGAGCAGCCGATATATCGACAATATCCAGATATCGCTGTGCGAACAGCAGGGCGTGGGCACGCGGGGCGGATATTACGAGCAGTCGGGCGCGATGCGCGACATGGTGCAGAACCATGTGTTTCAGGTGCTCTCGCTGGTGGCGATGGAGCCGCCCGCCAGCCTGGCGACCGAGGCCATCCGCGCGGAGAAGGTGAAGGCGATACAGGCCATTGCGCCGATGACGCCGGAGCGGCTGGCGACGGACGTGGTGTTCGGGCAGTACGGCCGCGGCGTCGTGAACGGGCAGAGCGTGCCGGCCTACCGCGAGGAAGATAAAGTGGCGCCTGATTCGATGAATGAGACGTTTGTGGCGTTGAAGCTGCATATCGACAACTTCCGCTGGGCGGGCACGCCGTTTTACATCCGCACGGGCAAGCGCATGAAAAAAAGCTTTGCGCATATCGTCGTGCAGTTCAAGGCGCTGCCCGATGTGCTGTATTTCAAGGAGGAAGGTTTCCGGCAGGAGCCCAACCGGCTGGTGATCCGCATACAGCCCGATACCGGCGTGAAATTCATGTTCAACACGCGGGATTTCGGCGCGCACAAGGGCATTGTGACCACCAAAATGGATACCTGCTACGCCTGCCCGGCTCAGGGTAACACGCCGGAGGCGTACGAGAGGCTGCTTTATGACGTGCTGCGGGGCGACGCCACGCTGTTTTCCCGCTGGGACGAGGTGGAAGCCTCGTGGCGGCTGGCGGACAGCATCATCGCGCACAAGGAAAGCGCCTGCTGCTATCCCAATTACGCGGCCGGCACGATGGGGCCGGCGGCTGCGGACGCGCTTCTGGAAAGAGACGGCCGGCGCTGGTGGGACGAAACGGAAGGGTTGGATTAAATAATTTGGAGGAATCATATGAAAATCTATGACATTTCGATGACGGTGACGTCGGACATGCCGGTATATAAAGGAAGAAAGCACAAAAAGCCGCTCTTTGCCACCGACAGCGATTTTAAAACCGGTACGGCCTATGAGACGCGGCTCACCATGAACCTTCACACCGGCACGCATCTGGACGCGCCGCTGCATTTCATAGAGGGCGGCGGCACCATCGAGAAAATACCGCTGGAAAGGTTTATAACGCGCGCGCGCGTAGTGGACGTTACGCATGTGGAAAACGGCATTTCGGCGCAGGACCTTGACGGCAAGGGCATCAAGGCTGGCGATTTCGTGCTGCTGAAAACGCGTAACTCCTTTGAAGACCTGCTGGAGGGCGATTTCGTGTATCTGGACGGCACAGGCGCACGGTATCTGACTGACTTGGGCGTTGCGGGCGTGGGTACCGACGCGCTGGGCGTCGCGCGGGCGCAGCCGGAGCACGAGACGCACAAGACGCTGCTTTCGGCGGGCGTTATCATACTGGAAGGGCTCCGGCTGGCCGACGTGCCGGAAGGGGAATACCTGCTGATCGCCGCGCCGGTGAAGATAGCAGCGGAGGCTGCTCCGGCGCGTGCGATGCTGATTGAAGGGTTGAGCCTCTAACAAAAAAGCCTGCGCAGGGCCATTTCGCCATTCCCGTCATAAAACTTAAATCCCCCTCATAATGATTAATGTGAACAATGAAGGGGGATTTTGTTATGGAGACCAACAAAAAGGGAGCTGCTGTCGCCAAAGCCGCCGCAAAATCCGACGTAAAATCCACGTCGTTCTGGAAACTGTTCAAAGCGGCGCTGAAGGGCACGCTGATATCGATGGTGTTTACCGTAGCGGTAACGCTGCTGTTTGCACTGGTCATCAAGGAAACCGGTATGAAGGATAATGCCATCGGCATCATCAACCAGGTGGTCAAAATAGGCGGCATCCTGCTCGCCACATTCTTCGCCGTGAAGGGGCTGCAGGAAAAACAATGGCTGGCGGGCGGCATGGCGGGCATATTGTTCATACTGATCAGCTATCTCATATTCTCGCTGATCGAGGGCATGTTTGGCAACGTGGCGGTGCTATTCTCCAACCTGCTGATGGGCCTCGTTGTCGGGCTGGTGTTTGCCATCATCATTGCCAACTTCTTCGGCAAGCGCGCCGGCGCCAAGAGCCGGCTCGGGCGGCCCCGCCGGATGGGCATGAGCACAAAGTAGGCGCGATTGCTCTGTGCCCAGAAGACACGGGATAAACAAAAGAGCGGTTTTGCACGGCGCGGGCGCGCAAAGGTTCGGCGTTGCTTGCGGGCATCAAACAGGCTGAGTCCGCGCAAAATCCGGTGTTGCAATATACGGGCGGTATAGTATATAATCGGTTAGCAGCTTAATGCTTGCATGAATACTCAGAGCCCGGAGGAAAGACAATGAAGCATATCAAAACGGTTGTGAAGGGCAGCCTCAAGAACGGTAAGGAAAAGACAGGGTGCGGCGAGTGCCAGACGTCCTGCCAGTCGGCCTGCAAGACGTCGTGCACACTGGCCAACCAGCGCTGTGAGAACATCAAGAGGAGATAACAGTGGACGCCATATTGTTGCAGAAACTGCGGGCATCCGGCAAAGTGCGGCGTTTGCCGCTTTTTTGTTATAAGGAAATCAGCCAGCATTTATATAAGGAGAATTATTGGCATTGGTACATGCATTTGAATATGACGGGAATTATTTTGCGCTGGACGTGGAGACGGGCAGCGTGCACCTGCTGGACAAGCCGGCGTATGACGCGCTGGCGGCGCTGGAGAGGCTGGAAGCGGACGGCGGCGATTTAAGCGCGGCGCTGGCGGCGGACGATCCGGTGATGGCGGAGCTGCGGGAGCTGCGCGACGAAGGCCTGCTGTTTTCACTGCCCGATGAGGATGTGACGACCCCGGTCAGCGTGGTCAAGGCGATGTGCCTGCACCTTGCGCACGACTGCAACCTGCGCTGCGCGTACTGTTTTGCCAAGGGCGGGGCGTTTGCCGGCCGGCGCGAGCTGATGAGCGAAAGCGTGGCGCATGCGGCCATCGACTGGCTGGTAAAAGCCTCGGGCGCGCGCCGGAACCTGGAGGTAGACTTTTTCGGCGGCGAGCCGCTGATGAACTTTGAGGTGCTGAAGAGCACGGTGAAATACGCGCGGTCGCTGGAAGCGGCTCACAGCAAGCGTTTTCGCTTTACGCTGACCACCAACGCTTATGAGGTGACCGACGAGATGCGGGCGTACATCGAGGAGAACATGCACAACGTGGTGGTCAGCATCGACGGGCGGCCGCACGTGCACGACGCGGTGCGCAAGGCGGCGGACGGCGGCGGCAGCTACGAGCGCATCAGGCGCAACGCGCAGGCGCTTTTGCTGAACCGCAAGGGGGAATATTATGTACGCGGCACTTTTACCGCCAGGAACCTTGATTTCGCGGAGGACGTGCTGCACATAGCGGATATGGGTTTTGCCGGTGTGTCCATCGAACCTGTGGTGACGACGGGCGCCAATGCGATCAAAGAGGAGCATCTGCCTGCGATATTTGCCGAGTACGACCGCCTGGCAAAGGAGTACGCGAAACGCCGCCGGGAAGGCAGGGGCTTTACGTTTTTTCACTTCATGGTGGACCTAAACGCCGGGCCGTGCAAGCTCAAGCGCATCCGCGGCTGCGGCGCAGGCGCCGAGTACGTGGCCATAACGCCCGCAGGCGATATCTTTCCATGCCATCAGTTCGTGGGTCGGCCGGAATACAGAATGGGCCATGTGAATAAAGACGGGCTGGACAAAGAGCTGGCCGACTTGTTTTTTAGCTGCAATATCGACAATATGGACAGCTGCAAAAAATGTTGGGCGAAATACCACTGCAGCGGGGGCTGCGCCGCGGCGAATGTGAACATCAACGGCGATATATTAAAGCCGTATGAGATCGGCTGCGCGATGCAGAAAAAGCGGCTGGAAATAGCCATCGGCCTTGCTGCAACGGAGCAGATGGAGGAAGAGGCATGATACAGTCTGTGGACGGCAAAACGCCGGACAAGCCGGTGAGCGCGTACGTGCACCCGACTGCCGTTGTGATTGGGGACGTGGTTCTGGGAGAAGGCAGCAGCGTATGGCCGACGGCGGTGCTGCGCGGGGACCTGCATCGCATTGAGATCGGCAAAAACACCAATATCCAGGACGGCAGCGTGCTGCATACCGGCAAGTTTAAGCTAAAAATTGCAAACAACGTATCGGTAGGGCACAGGGCTGTGCTGCACTCGTGTGAAATCGGCGAAGGAACGCTGGTGGGCAGCGGCGCCATCATACTGGACGCGGCGAAGGTGGGAGAGAACTGCATTGTGGGTGCAGGGTCGCTGGTACCGACGGGCAGAGTGATACCGCCGGGCAGCGTGGTGATGGGGCAGCCCGCCCGCATCGTGCGCGAAGTCACGCCGGAAGAAATAGAAGAAAACTACAGTAGGTGCGAACGCTACCGGGAGATGGCGAAAAAATATATCCAGACGAGTATCATTCGCTAGGCTTCCAGCCACAGCGCCGCGCTGCCGGTGGAAACGCCGATGGCGCCCGCTGACAGCGCGTCGATAATCTGCTTGCGCTCGGTGATAAGGCCGCCCGCGATGACCGGGATATCGACCGCCTGCGTGAAGCGCCGGATGACGTCCGGAATGATGCCGGGCATCAGCTCGATCATGGACGGGCGCACTTTTTCGGCGGTTTTCACCGAGTTTTCAAACGAGGCGCTGTCCACCATGAAAAAGCGCTGTATGCAGAAAATGCCGTTATCACGCGCGTATTTCACAAGGCCGCTGCGCGTGCTGATGATGCCGCTGGGGTTCATGCTGGTCTGGATATAATCCAGCGCGCGCGCGCTCGCCGCGAGGCCGTCGATGAGGTCCATGTGAAGGAATACGTGACTGCCCGCCGCTTTGGCCATGTCCACCAGCGCCCGGGCAGAGAAGATGTCGGTATTGAGCAGAAATATCGTGGGTACCTTAAGCTCCAGCGCGCGCTCCAGCGCCGGTCGCGTCTGTACGGCGGCGATAACCGGGTTGTCACGTATCACCTCGACAAACTCGCGCACGGTTTCCCCTCCTTTCTGCTCCATATATCCTCTCATAATTATACCAACTTCATACGCTATTTACAAAGAATATTCGTGATGATATGATAAATGTGGAGGTATATATGCATGTCGTACAGCGAATTTGCGTTGACCTCCGGAGCGGCTGAACTTTCGGTATATAAATGGGTTCCCGATAACCCTTGTGCCGCGGTGCAGATATCGCACGGCGCGGTGGAGCATGCGCGGCGTTATGACGATTTTGCGCGGTTCCTGGCGTTAAACGGTTTTGCCGTATATGCGAACGACCACCGGGGCCACGGAAAAACGGCGGGCCTGCCGGAAAACGTCACGTACCTGGGCGATACGGGCGGCGGTTTCATGCAGATGGTGGAGGACATGCACTGCCTGATACTGCGGATCAAAAGCGACCTGCCCGGCCTGCCGGTGTTTTTGCTGGGGCACAGCATGGGCTCGCTGATGGCGCGCGTGTATGCCGCAAGGTACGGCAGTGAGCTGGCCGGCCTGGTGCTGACCGGCACAGGCCGCGTGAACCCCGCGCTGATCGCGCTGGGCCGCGGCATCGCCAAAACGATAACGGCGTTGTACGGGCGGCGGCACAGGTCGCCGCTGTGTCATAAGCTGATGTTCGGCACGCTGAACCGTCCGTTTAAGGGCGGGACAGGCAGTGAGTTCATCAGCAGCGACGACGCGGTGGTCAAGGCATATGTGGCGGATGAATACTGCGGCGGCACGGTTACGGCGGCGTTTGCAGATGAGCTGCTGTACGGCACGCGGCTTGCGTTCCGCAGAGAGACGTTTGAGAATACGCCCAGAGATCTGCCGCTTTTCATCGGCGCGGGCGAGTTCGACACCATGGGCGGCCCCGGCTTGAAACAGGTTAAGAAGGACGTGGCGGATTACCGCAGGGCGGGCATTAAGGACTTGGAGTTTCATGTCTACGAAGGTATGCGCCACGAGATACTCAACGAAAAAGACAAACAGCGCGTCTATGACGACATCCTGGCGTGGCTGAAGAAAAGGGTTGTGAAGTCATGAAGGTTTACAGACTGGGCATACTGGGACTTGGCATGATCGGGCGGGTGCACGCCTACGCGGCGAGCTCTCTGCCGTTCTATTACGACCTCTCCTTTGGCGTCAGGCTTGCTGGCATATACAACCGCACGTATGAGAAGGCGCAGAAAGCGGTGGAGGCAATGGGTTTCGAGTTTGCCGCGCGCACGCCCGAGGAACTGATCGAGAGGGACGATATCGACGCGATTTCCATCTGTCTGCCCAACCACCAGCACGAAAAATACGCGGTGATGGCGCTGGAGGCCGGCAAGCACTTGTATTGCGAGAAGCCTTTGGCCACCAGCTACGAGGCGGCGCTGCGCATTCAGGAAGCGGCGGACAAGTCGGGCAAGGTGGCCCAGATGGTGTTCAACAACCGCCATTTTCCGGCGGTGATGCGCGCCAAACAGCTGGTGGACGAAGGTCGGCTGGGCCGGCTGCTGTCCTTCCAGGTGGTGTACAATCACGCTTCCAATATTGATCCCAAAAAGACGGCCACCTGGCGGTTCTCGCGGGAGTATTCCGGCACCGGCACGCTGGCCGATATGGGCTCGCACGCCGTGGCCCTGCTCTATTTCCTGGCTGGCCCGATTGAGCGGCTGAATGCCACGCTGCAGACCGCCTTCCCGCAGCGGCCGGACGGCAAGGGCGGCATGGCGGATGTGCGGGTGGACGACGCAGTCTATATGCTGGCGCAGCTCAAAAACGGCGCAGTGGGCACCATCGTCGCGTCCAAGCTGGCTACCGGCACCAACGACGAGCTGGATATCCGGCTGTACGGCGAGAAGGGCGCGCTGCGCTTTAACGCGGATTATCCGGGCATTCTGGAATTTTACGACAATACCGATCCCGACGGGCCCTACGGTGGCAGCAAGGGCTTTAAGGCGATCGAGTCGGTCCAGCGGTACGAGCGCCCGGGCGGGGTGATGCCCGCGCCCAAGCTGGCCATAGGCTGGCTGAGGGCTCATGTGCACAGCATGTATACGTTCTTTAACTGCGTGCATACCGGCACGGCTCCGTCTCCTTCCATTGCGGACGGGGTGTATAACCAGTACGTGCTGGACATGGCGGCAAAGTCCGCCGAAACAGGCGCCTGGGTTACGCTGTAAAAGAAGGTTTGGGTTATAAAACTGGTTTAAATGGTATGGCATAAATACGGTAGAAGCGCACCGCTGGCAGCGGCGCCTGTCCACTTAAAGCCAATGCTTTAGAGTTTTGTGATATAATGTTATGATTGATGTACAGGAGGGGTCGTATATGCTCTTGGATGCGAATTACGATGAGAGTATGGGCAGGTGGGATGTGCACCTTTACGGAGAGGTGGATATCTATAACGCCGACAGCCTGAAATCCGAGCTTCATGCCCTGGTCGACGAGAAAAAAGCCGACATCGTGCTGGACTGCACCAGCCTCAAGTATATTGACTCGACGGGCCTTGGCGTACTGGTTTCTGCGCTCAAAAAGGTCAAGGAGGCGGAGCGGCAGATCACCATCGTCAACTTAAAGCCGCATATCGCCAAGATTTTCACGCTGACCGGGCTGGATAAAATCTTCAATATTGAGGTGAAAGACGCGTGAGCGGAGATGTAATCAGGCTGGAGGTTCCCGCGCGGCCCGAATATATATTGGCCGTGAGGCTGGTTGTGTCCGCTGTCGCTGAGCGCGGCGGGTGCAGCATCGAGGACATCGAGGATTTGAAAGTGGCCAGCGCGGAGGCGTGCATACTTTTGATGGACTCCGCTCCCGAGACACTGGATATCCGCATCACGGTAGGAGACGGCCTGTCGCTGGAAATCAAGGCGCTGGGCCAGCGCGGCGCGGCTGCCAAACCCTCTTCCGAGGAAGGGCTCAGCCAGTACCTGCTGGAGGCGCTGGTGGACGACTGTGAAATCAGGCAAGAAGGTGGTGTCGTGAAGTCGGTGCGCTTCACGAAAAGACCGTGACACATTGTGTTGGGGACTGTATGGGGCAACAAGGGACCGCTTTATCGGAACAGGCGTTGCTGGAGAGTTATGCGAAAACACGCTCGGAAACGCTGAGAAACCAGATATTGGAGAAATATTTGTACATTGCGGAGATCGTCGCGAAGAAATTCGTGGGCCGCGGTGTGGAATATGACGACCTGTTTCAGGTGGCTTCTTTGGCGCTGGTGAAAGCGCTGGACCGCTTTGAACCCGGCCGCGGCGTTAAATTTGCCAGCTTTGCGACGCCCACGCTGGTGGGGGAGATCAAAAACTATTTCCGCGACAAAACGCGCATGGTACGCATCTCGCGGCGCGAGAGCGAGATGGTGCGCAAGCTGGAGGAAGCCAAGGCGCATCTGACGGCAAAATACGGCCGCAGCGCGACGCCGGAGCAGGTGGCGGAATACATGGGGCTGTCGGTGGAGCGCGTGCTGGAGCTGATGGAAGCGCAGTCCGCGGGCTATGCCACTTCGCTGGACAGCTATGTCGCGGTGGGCGAGGACTTCCAACTCATTAAGCTGGTGGGCAGCACCGACGACGCGTACGAGCAGATTGAAGACAAGGATTTCCTCAAATACTGTTTTGAGCACTTGAACGATGTGGAAAAAAAGGTGATCGAGCAGCGCTACGGCCAGAACAAGAGCCAGCGCGAGGTTGCGGCGATGCTCGGCGTGTCGCAGATGTACATATCGCGCATCGAGCGGAGGATACTTCTCAAGTTCAGAAATTTCTACGAGAAATAAGTTTAGGCGAATGCCATAAAGGGTATATACAGTGTGTGGAGTGGTGCGGGTGCCGGCTGGCTCTTCGCGCAAATATGCTCTGATGCTGGTAGTGTACTTATGAGTTATGCAAGCCGCTTTGTGCTGACTTCCATAGAAGATATCAAAACCGTCGCAAACGCCGTGCTCAACGGCGTGGGCCGCTATGCCCCCCTCTCCGAGGAGCGCCGCTTTGACATTGCGCTGGTGATCAACGAGCTGCTGGCCAACAGCTTTGAGCACGCTGCGCCGTCGCCCCGAAACCCCGTGGTGCTGGCGGCGGGCCTTAACGGCAAAAGCCTGCATATCGGCATCCGGGACGGCGGGGAAGGTTTTGAGGTGGAGGAAACGCTGGAGCGGCTGGCGCAGCCCCTGAATGAGGATGAGCTGTACAGGGAGCGCGGGCGCGGCCTCAGGCTGGTGCAGGCGCTGTGCAAGGAGATAAATTTTGGCGATCGCGGCAACAGCGTGGAGGTTAAAATTGAGCTCTAGCGCCGTCGTATTCTGGCGGAAAAGGGGTGCTTTGCGCTTTTGTCCTTCTCAGTGAAGGATTTTTTTTATTTCCGGAGAACTATTTATGGGTAACCAACAGGAAGGGCTTTAGCAATGGCAGTCAGACGTTACACTAGTGCCCGTTATCATTACAAGAATCCGGATTTTCGCGTCGCCCCAAAGGCGTCCGGCAGGCGCAGGCCTCGTTTGAGGTTCTACCTGATACTGCTTGCGGCTGTGACTGTGGCGGCGGTGCTGATACTGGCGCTGAAAGGACAGCCCACGGTGGCTGTGGAATGGGCCAAAGCGGAATTCAGCGCCAAATACAACATGCTTGTGGTGCGCGATGAGGTGGTATACGAGGCTAAAAACTACGGCAAGACGGACTTCATCGCGGTGGAAGGGCAGCATGTGGACGTGGGCGACCCTATTGTGGAAGTCTACGAATGGGGATATAACGACGAGACGCTGTCCATATTGCTGGACCTGCAGAAAAAGATACTGACTTATCAGACGGAAGTGCGCCTCGCGGGCATTATCGACGAGCAGCTCAACGATATCAACCGGCGCATCGACGCCAAGGCGCAGGAAATACAGCAAGCGGTGGCGGAAGGCAGGCTGGTGAACATGCTGCCGCTGGAGCGCGAGATGGGTGCGCTGCTGGATGAGCGCATGGCCTATCTTAAGACTTCGGTCATGCAGGATGCCCAGCTCGCGGAGTATTACAATCAGGAGAACGAGCTGCTTCGGCAGATTGCCGGGTGGCGGACCAGCGTGGGCGCCAGGGAGACTGGTACCGTCAGCTTCTACTTTGACGGCTGTGAAGCGCTGATGAAGCCGGAGAACATCGGCCGCTTCACCAAAAAGGCGTTGCAGGAAGTGGAGGCTGGCAAAACGATAAAGACCAGCGAGAAGGACCAGGCCACTGCGCCGCTGTACCGGGTGGTCAACGAGAACGCGTTTTATGTGGTGATGTACAGCGACAAGAAGATTCCCGAGATGTACGAGGGTAATAAATTTACGCTGGTGTTCGACGATTACCTGGACTACCAGTATACCGGCACGGTTTTTAACGTAACAGAGCTTGAAAAAAATGACGGCTATGTGTATACTATATTAATACAGGATAATATTGGGCCGCTTCTGGGCGACAGACGCGTGACCGCCAAGCTGTACAGCGAGCAGGAAGCGTGGCGGGTGCCTGCCGGCTGCGTCAAAAAGTCGGAAGGCGTGGATTATGTGGAGACGGCGGACGGCCAGATAATACCCGTGATGGTGGTAGCCGAGAAAGACGGGTATAAATACCTGAAAACTTTTGAAGGACAAGCTTCCCTGGATTTCGGGATGCTGATAAAGAAATAGTCGATGGCACCGCAAAGGTGTGAGGGATAAATGACCAGCATCGAAGAGAACATCAAACTGATCGAAGAAAGGGTGGATGCCAGCGCAAGGAAAACAGGCCGGAGTCGCAGCGACATTATGATTGTTGCGGTCAGCAAGACGGTGGATGCCGCGCGCATAGCCGAGGCCAGGCGCGCCGGGATACGGGATTTTGGCGAAAACCGTGTCCAGGAATACCTCAAAAAAAGGGACATACTCGGCGAGGGGTATAACTGGCATATCATCGGGCCGCTGCAAAGCAACAAGGTAAAATATGTCACTGACGGGCGCGTCAGTCTGCTGCACTCTTTGGACAGGCTCACAATAGCGCAGGAGCTGAACAGACAGTGCGAAAAGAATGGCACGGAGCTCAATGTGCTTGTGCAGCTCAACATCGCTAATGAACCGACGAAATCGGGCGTTTATGAAGAGGACTTGGAACGGTTTTTGGAGCAGTTGTCTGAAATGAGGAGCATCCACGTAAAGGGCCTGATGGCGATTCCGCCGCCAGCCCGCAACGC
>JAAXZP010000141.1 GCA_012719815.1 Christensenellaceae bacterium | reverse complement strand
TAAGCAGTATGATGAACCACAGCGGCTTGATGCCCCGCAGCACAAACTTTATGCTGATGCGCGATATGATGATGACGGCGGTCAGAAACGCCAGCACCACCGCGTTGCCAATCACGGTGCGCGCCATAAATATCAGCACGATAACGGCGATCACCAGCACCAGCTTCATGCGCGCGTCCAGCCGGTGGATGACGGAATTGCCGGGGAAATACTGGCCCAGCGTGATGTTCTTGATCATGGCCGGCCTCCCAGCATGTTCTCCACGCACCGCTGCAGGTCGTCCAGCCGGATGATGTCAGGCGGGATGTCTTTACCCCTGGCGCGCAGCTTCGCAGCGATCTCGGCCACACAGGGCACGTCCAGGCTCGCCGCGGTCAGTTCGTCGCGCCGGGCAAACACCTCTGCGGGAGTGCCGTCCATCATCAGCCGCGCGCCCTTGAGCACGACAACCCGCCTTGCGTTCTCCGCCAGATCGTCCATCGAATGCGTGATCAGCAGTATGGTTACGCCTTCGCGGTTCAGCCGCCCGATCATATTCATCAGGTGGATGCGGCCCGCCGGGTCCAGCCCGGCCACCGGTTCGTCCAGTATCAGCACGCTGGGCTTCATCGCCAGCACGCCCGCGATGGCCACCCGCCGCTTCTGCCCGCCGGACAGTTCGAACGGCGAGAGGTTCTTCACGCTGTCAAAATCCAACTCCATCAGCTCCATCGCGTACCGCACGCGCTCCTCGGTTTCCTCCGGGGAGATGCCCAGCTTGCCCGGCCCGAAAGCGATGTCCTTATACACCGTCTCCTCGAACAGCTGGTGCTCCGGGTACTGAAACACCACGCCGATCTTGCGGCGCAGTTTCTTCCTGTCGTAGCCCTTGGCGCCGATATCCTCGCCGTCAATCAGCACCCGGCCGGAGGTGGGCTTTAATAGCCCCGCGATCAGGCTGATCATCGTGGTCTTGCCGGAACCGGTGTGCCCGATGATGCCCACAAACTCGCCGTCCTCGATTTTAAGGCTCAAATCGTCCACCGCTTTGGCTTCAAACGGCGTGCCCGGCATATATGTATAAGTCAGGTTCTGCAATTCTATCGGCATAGTTTGTCCACCAGTTCGTCTACGGTCAGCGGGCATTCGCCCAGGTCATACCCTTTGTTCTTCAGCCGGTGATACAGCTCAATATGCGGCGGCGCGGTCAGTCCCGCTTCCTTGAGCACCGTTTCGTCGGCGAATATCTCGCGCGGCGTGCCCGTCGCCGTGATCTGCCCGCCCGTCATCACCACCACGCGGTCGGCCAAAAGCGCCTCCTCCATGTAGTGCGTGATCAGCACGATGGTCTTGCCCTTGCCGTTAAGGTCGCGTATGGCCGCCAGCACCTCCTCGCGGCCTTCCGGGTCCAGCATCGCGGTGGGCTCGTCAAATACGATGATTTCCGGGTGCATCGCCAGAACGCCTGCAATGGCCACGCGCTGCTTCTGCCCGCCGGACAGCATGTGCGGCGCGTGGTCCTTGAACGCGCTCATGTTGACCTGCTCCAGTGCTTCGTCCACGCGCTGCCGTATCTCCGCCGGCGGCACGCCGAGGTTTTCGGGCCCGAACGCCACGTCCTCCTCCACCACCGTGGCCACCAGCTGGTTGTCAGGGTTCTGGAACACCATGCCCACCGTCCGCCGGATGTCCCATACATGGCGCTCGTCCTGCGTGTCCATGCCCTTTACCACAACATGGCCGGAAGCCGGCGTATACAGCCCGTTGAGGAGCTTGGCCAGCGTGGATTTGCCGGACCCGTTGTGCCCGACGATCGCGACAAATTCCCCCGGCTCTATGGAAAGCGTGACGTTCCACAGCGCTGGCGACACGTCGTCTTCGCTGGTGTATGCGTATGTGACATCTTTTGCTTCAATGACCGCCATCGTTTCCCTTTCGCGCGACATGCTCCATTATACACCAAAAGGCTTTGAAAAGCGACTTTCAAAGCCTTTCTTCCGTGCGGCAGAAAATCAAACCAATCCTTATATCAGCTCAAGTATCACCATTTCCGCTGCATCGCCGCGCCGCGGCCCCTTCTTGATGATGCGGGTGTAGCCGCCGCCCTGGCCCAGCTCCTGCGCACGCTTGTAATACTTCGGCCCGTATTCGCGGAACACTTTTTCGACAAGCGGATTTTTGATTCCAGCAGTACGCTTTTTGTATTCGTACTTGGTCTCGCCTTCCTTCCGCGGTTCCGGAATATCGTAGAGATACTGCATAATACGGCGGCGCGCAGCCAGTCTGGAAGGCGCGTCGTTGATAATTTCCTTTTTCAGCTTTTCGTCACCCTCGGCCACTTCCTTGACGACCTTCACGGTATTCGCGTGCTCTCTCACCGCAAGAGTGATCAGCTTTTCCGCGATACGGCGGGCTTCTTTGGCCCGCGCGAGAGTCGTCTCAATGCGGCCGTGCCACAAAAGAGCAGTAACCAGGTTTCTCAAGGTCGCCTGTCTCTGATCCTGCTGCTGATTCAGCTTTCTGTATCCAGCCATTTTTGTTATGCCTCCTGTTTGCCGCGCGGGTAGCAGCGGCAAATTTGTTATCCGTTAATCGTCAGTTCTTAGCGACAGCCCCAGCGCCGCTAACTTCTGCTCAACCTCTTCCAGCGACTTGCGCCCGAGGTTGCGCACTTTCATCATCTCTTCCTCGTTGCGCTTGATGAGCTCTGCCACGGTGTTGATGCCGGCGCGCTTCAAGCAGTTGTAAGACCGTACGGAAAGGTCCAGCTCTTCGATGGTGATATCCAGAACCTTCTCC
>JAAXZP010000140.1 GCA_012719815.1 Christensenellaceae bacterium | reverse complement strand
GGCCTAAGCATCGCGGGCGAGCGCGACTTTATGCTGGAAGGTGACGGATCGGGCAAATGGAACATTGTCTACCCTCTTCAAACGGAAGCAAGGGGCGACGCCGTCGTGGAGATGCTGGAAGACATTGCGGAAATCAAGATAAAGGAATTCGTCGGGAGCGGCGCGGAAGATCTTGAACGCTTCGGGCTGAAAACCCCGGCCTTTACGCTGGAGCTGGGGGATAAAAACCGCAGCAGGCAGACAATCCGCTTCGGTAATGTGGACGAGGAAAAGCAGGTGATCTACATGCAGTCCGCCGGCAGCGAAGACATATGCACGCTTTCCCTCGAAATTTTCGACCCGCGCCGGTTCAAAATAGCTGAGTTTTTGAACGAAGCGCCGCTCAGCGTGGCGATAGACGAAGTCAACAAAGTCACCATCATCGAAGACGACTCAGCTGTCGAATTCCTGCGGGATGCGTCCAAAGCGGCGAGAACTTTCACCTGTGGCGGCAAAGCTGTCAACATGGAGCAGTTTACCACGTTGTACATCAACATAATGTCGCTTTCCGCTGAAGGCTACGACCCCGCGAATACGGGCGGCACGCCCCACCTGACCATCATACTGGAGCTTAAGGACAAGCCGGATCCCATCACGGTGCAGTTCGTCAGCCGGGATGATCTGTCGTACTATATGATGACAAACGGCGAGCCCAGGCCGTTCTTCATTGCTGTGAGAAAGATAGACCTGATAAAGCGGTGGCGCGACAGAATACTGGAAGGCCTTGATGAATAAATCTGTTATAAATATTTATGCTTATCCTCCCCCGCAACATCCGGTCTGGCAAAAACCGGATGCTCTCCCGAGGCTTTGGCAGGCTAGCATGCGCAGGCTGCCTGGCCTTATTTTTTTCTGGCCTCATTGAATAAATCGCGGGTTTCGACAAAAACCGCAGCTTTCTTTTATCTTATTTTAAGGTATTTTCCTTTTTCCAAAAATTATTTGACAAATGCATTGACAAATGCCATTACTTTATCTATAATACTTTTGACATATGTTATAAAATTTGTTCCGGTGCGCATATACATTTACTAGAATCGCAGTCAATCTAAACAAATTATTAGCGATGCATATTATGCAGACAAAGTATTCAAATGATTGAATACGTTATCGCATCAGAATTTGGCATCTGTTAAGTCATTACATCAGGCAGCTTTGTTTTGAATACCGCAGATGATGCAGCAGGAGCAGCTTCTTTAAGCAGGCAACCGCTTCTTTATGTAATATTAGCCAGTTATTTCAAAAGGCGCTAATCGTTTCTAATAACGATTTGCACATAATACTATTAAGTGGAGGGTACTATTATGAAAGGATTAAAGAGGGTCTTGACTTTGCTGCTGGTGGCGCTGGTAACGGCCACGGTCTTTGCCGGGTGCGGAAGCGGCGCCGAGAAGCCGGCGGCAGCGTCAGCGGGCTATCAGGTCAAGGAGTTCAAAGGCTCGCCCGACGAAACCTACTACATGAACGTGATGGTGTCAGGCGTCGAGTACTGGTTCCCCGTTTATGAGATGTTCAAACAGTGCGGGCAGCAGCTGGGAGTTAAAACCGTGTACGGCGGAACTCCCGAATACGACGTCAACCTCCAGATCGCCAGCTTCGAGCAGGTTTTGGCCATGAAACCGGCGGGCATCTATGTACACCCGATGAACGCGGACGCTTTCATAGAGCCCATCAACAAGGCCATCGACGCAGGCGTTGCGATTGCAACATTCGCGGCCGACTCCCCCAAGAGCAAGCGCAGGGTCTACATCACATCCGATAACGTCAACGAAGGCAATGTCGCCAGCGACATCGTGTGCAAGGAAATCGGCTATAAGGGCGAAATCGCGTGCACCGAGAACCCGGGCCAGAGCAACCACGACCTTTACATCAAATCCTTCATAGCCAACGTTGAGAAGAACTATCCGGACGTCAAGATCGTCAACCGCACGGCGACCAACCAGGATACCGCGAAAGCCTACGAGGCGGCTCTGGCTACAATGCAGGCCAACCCGAACCTCAAGGCTTACATCACCCCCGAAGCTCCATCTGCCCAGGGCGTTGCCCAGGCTGTGAAGGAAAAAGGCGCGGATATCATGATACTGACGAGAGACCTCAACGTCACCATACTCGACGCAATCAAGGCGGGCGAGATCTGGGGCGCCGTCAACCCCGACCAGGGCAACCAGGGATACATGGGCATGCTCTGCCTGTTCCTCTTAAAGCACAGCGACATGATCGATCCCATGAGCGACTATAAGCTCAAGGGTGTCAGCCCGATCAACCTCCCGTTCATCGACAACGGCATGAACATGGTCACGAAGGAGAACGCAGACTACTTCTACTGGGATAAATACCTCGCATCTCGTCCGTGGTCCAAGGGAATCGAGGAATAATTCGCAGCACAGGCTCAAAAACATAACGCTTCACGGGAGCGGCGGTATCCTTAAAGCATACCGCCGCTCCGCCAGCGTTCAATCAATTGTTATGTTAGGTGGTGTTGTCTTTTATGGAGCCGCAGGCGGTACTTGAGGTCAGGGGGATAGAAAAGAGTTTCGGCGCGACCAAAGCGCTGCGCGGCGTCAATTTTTCGCTCAGGCGAGGCGAGATACACGCTCTAGTGGGCGAAAACGGCGCCGGCAAGTCGACGCTGATGAACATAATAGCCGGTGTGTTTCAGGCGGACGCCGGCGAAATACTGATTGACGGCAGGCAGGTGCAGATCAAAAACCCGCATGAAGCGCAGAAACTGGGCATAGGCTTTGTTCATCAGGAAATTGCGCTGTGCCCTCACGTCACAGTAGCCGAGAACATATTCATCTCGGAGATCAACAACAGCAAAAAATTCACCGTCAACTACAAGAAGCTCTACGAAAGAGCAGCTGAAATACTAAAGCCCATGGCCGACATCGACCCAAGCGCCATCGTCGGCGATTTGAGCGTATCCAACCAGCAGGTCGTTGAAATCGCCAGGGCGTTATCCACAAACTGCAAAATACTGATACTAGACGAGCCGACATCCACGCTTACCGAAAGCGAATCCGCCGCGCTGTTCAGAATTATGAAAAGTCTCAAGGAAAAAGGCATCGGCATCATTTATATC
>JAAXZP010000139.1 GCA_012719815.1 Christensenellaceae bacterium | reverse complement strand
GCAACGATGTGCGGCAGATCGATGATTCCCGCCAGGTGATCCGCGATATCGAGGAGCAGAAAAAGCAGCGGGAGAGCGAGCTTGCCGGCGCGGAAGCGGCGGCGGATAAGCTGCGGGAGGAGCGAAGCCGGCTGTTTGGCGACAAAGACCCGGACGCGGAGGAAGCGGCGGCGGAGGCGCTGGCCCGGCGGCTGGCCGAGGTCAAAGAGCAGCGGCGCGCGGCTGCGGAGCAGGCGGAACGGGCCGTGCAGCAGAACGAACGGGATATCGCCCGGACGCAGGATGAGCTCACAAAGGGCGAAGAGCAGCTTAGAGAGATATACGCGGCGGCGCTTGCGGAATGTCCTGCCGTGGCGGCGGTATCGGATGAGCCGGATACGGCGGCGCGGTTTGAGGAATGGGATAATGCGGCCTCCCGGCTGGGCGGGGAGCCGGAGGAGGGCGCGCTGCGCTGCGCGCTGGAGGCGCTGGACGCGCTGATCGCCGAACAGACGGCGCAGAAAGGCGCGGTGGCGCAGATACTCAAAGTGAACGCGCAGAGCCGCAGCAAGCTGAAAAGCCTGAAAGACGAGGAGGAAGCGCAAAAGAAGGCGCAGCAGAAGTGGAACCTTTTAGATAACCTGATCGGCTCGGCAAACGGCGACAAATTCACCCGCATCGCGCAGAGCATCACGTTTGAGTCGCTGCTGCGCCATGCCAACATGAGCCTATCGCGCATGACCGATCGGTATGTGCTGGTGCGCGACGACTCCAACCCGGCCAAGCCGCTGGAACTGATGGTGATCGATACGTACCAGGCGGGCGAGCGGCGGCCGGTGACCAACCTCTCGGGCGGCGAGAGCTTCCTCGTGTCGCTGGCGCTGGCGCTGGGGCTGTCCGAGATGTCGTCCGGGCGGGCGCGCATCGATTCGCTGTTCATCGACGAAGGCTTTGCTTCGCTGGACGAGGACTACCTGGAGGCGGCTCTGCAGACGCTGTCCGCGCTGGGCACCCGCGAAGGCAAGCTGGTGGGCGTGATATCCCACGTGGAAGCGCTGAAGGAGCGCATCGACGTGCAGATCGAGGTGAAGAAGCTCACGGGCGGGCGCAGCACACTGGCCGGGCCGGGCGTCAAGGCCAGCTGAGAGTCACCAGGCGCGGCGCATTCCCGTATGATAACACGGGGGGAATGCCATGCTGGCGCCGTATAACCGCGAGGCTGCCGTGGAATACGCCCGGAAATGGGCGCTGTCGCGCAACCCGAATTACTCCAACTTCGACACGCTGGGCGGGGACTGCACCAACTTCGTGTCGCAGTGCCTGTACGCGGGCAGCGGGGTGATGAACCCGACGCCCACGTTCGGCTGGTATTATTACAGCGCGTCCAACCGGTCGCCGTCGTGGACGGGCGTGGAATTTTTGTACAACTTTCTGGTGCGCAAGTCGGGCATCGGGCCGGTGGGCGTGGAGGTGCCGATGGAGGCGGTGCAGCCGGGCGACATATCGCAGTTCGCCGGCGGGCCGGGCCGGTTTACACACTCGCAGTTCATCGTGTCGGTGGGCAGGCAGCCGGCGCTCAGCAACATTCTTGTCTGCACGCATACGTATGACAGCCTGGACCGCCCGCTGTCCAGCTACGAGTTCGACAGAATCCGCTTTATCCGCATCGAAGGCGTGCGCCGGTAGCGCAGCTTATCAACATGCGCGCGCCCGGTTAGACGAAGCGCTGCGGCTGACGCCGCTCACGGCGCTGAGCCTTATGCAGTCGCGATTTAACATAAAAGCGCTCTGCGGTCTGCCGCCGGGCGCTTTTGCTTTGCCGCAGGATTCCGGAATGGTATAATCCGGATAAAGAGGCATCAATGGCAGCGGCTGCAGGGCTCCCTGCCTTCCCGCTGCGCCTGCTCCAGCGTAACGGGGAGGCTGGATTTGGATAGATGCGAACACCCGGCTTCGTGATATTTCTTGCCGGTGCGGGTGACAAACACGATGGCTTGGTCAGTATAAGCGGAGAGTTCGTCGGGGGAGAGCAGGGAAACGTTCGTCGCGCCGCGCAATACTACGCCGCCCGATGCGGCGGTACCCGGCGCCCACACGGCGAGCAGCAGCATGCAGACGATGATGAGGATAAGCACGCGCTTTGCCATGGCGAATCCCCCCGGCACAATGGCTTTTCTCAATTATAAGCACGGCGGGATGCGCAATCAACAGAA
Organism: Christensenellaceae bacterium; assembly: GCA_012719815.1. Classification (GTDB taxonomy): domain Bacteria; phylum Bacillota; class Clostridia; order Christensenellales; family SZUA-584; genus SZUA-584. The sequence continues at coordinate 8,394 of JAAXZP010000139.1, read as the reverse complement.
AAATGTCATAATATGCATGATACTAATGGATTTTGGAGGACGCCGATGATGGAGATGATGCAGCCGAGCGTTTTTGACAGGTTTCCCTTCTACAGCCGAATGAAGCCGGAGGACGCGGCGATGCTGCACGGCGCCGTGACAGAGAAGAAGATGGCCAGGGGGCAGATCATGATGGGAGACCACAAAAGCTGCACCGGCATACCGATGGTGTTGCGCGGCCGGCTGCGCCTGTTCCGGACCTCCGATAAGGGCCGTGAGATGACGCTGTATCGTATCCGCGAGGGCGAACTGTGCGTGATGGCGGGCGTGTGCGCGATGGGCGACGTGGAGTACGATTTCTCCATCGAGGCGGAAAAGGACAGCGTGCTGGCCGTGATACCGCCGGAAACGTTCCGGGCGCTGATATACCGCTCCGACCCGTTCAGGGTGTATGTGTTCAACGAGCTCGCCGAGAGGCTGATCCGGTCCGTGGAGACCATTGACATGCTGATTTTCGCGAGCATCGAGGAGCGGATCATAACGTACCTCAAGCACAACGCCAACGCTCAGAATGAGGTGCGCACGACTCATGAGAAGATGGCGGTGGAGCTGGGCTCTTCCCGCGAGGTGATCACCCGGCAGCTCAAAAAGCTGGCGGAAAAGGGGCTGATTGAACTCAGGCGCGGCAAAATATTATTGAAAGTAATTTGCGATTAGGGTAACTTTGTCACAGAAAAACCTTCCCGCAAATGGTATTCTAAGCTCAAGGTAAAGAGTTTATGATCCGCAGGGAGGGATTTTGTATGGCAAAGATGATCACAAAGGCGAACTTTAAACAGGAAGTGATAGATTCCGACAAGCCGGTGCTGCTGGATTTCTGGGCGACATGGTGCGCGCCGTGCCGGATGCTGTCGCCGACCATCGACCAGCTGAGCGAGGAGTATGCCGGCAAGGCGGTGATCGGCAAGGTGAACATAGACGAAGAGCACGAACTGGCTGAGCGTTTCGGCGTGATGAGCATCCCCAGCGTTTTCGTGATCAAAAACGGCCAGGTGTTGCATAGCGCGGTGGGCGTTAGGCCCAAGAAGTTCTACGAGGACGTGCTCGACAGGGCGATAGGATGAGATTAATACCGTATAGAAAATGCCTTCGAAAGGGGGCATTTTTTGTTGGAGATTTCGATAAGTGGAATGGTTTTACAGCGCGTCAGTCTTTTTGCAGCGCGGCCACCCAGGCGGCGTTTTCCTTGAGCGCGCAGCCGCCGCGGCTTTCCCGCAGCGTTTCGTGGCCTTCGCGTATTTTCTTCAGCAGATGCGACTGAAGCGCAACTTTGAGCGGCGTTTCTTTCGCGCTGACGTCCGACCAGGGCGCGAAAGGACAGGGCGCCAGCGCGCCGGTGGAGCTGATGTGCAGGAAACCGCGGCCCGAGGCGAGACAGCCGCCGTACGGGTCTTCATTGCCGGGCAGAGACACCACCAGCATGTCGCACTGCCGGTACAGCTGCTTTTCGATCTGCCGGAGGTGTGTTTTCTGCGCTTGCGTCAGGCACAGCGCTTTGTCCTCCGCCCCGCAGGGCACGTATTCGATGAGGAATGCGGCGCGGCAGCCTAAAGCCTGCAACAATTTCAGATAATCGTTGCGGATGACGTCGTCGTAGTTGCGGCTGGTGAGCGTGACGGAAACGCCGAACATCCGCTTATCGGAATCCAGGCGGCGCATGACCGCGGGCACGGCGTCGTACACGCCTTCCCCGCGGCGTTCGTCGGTGAGCTCGCGGCCGCCCTCCAGGCTGATGACGGGGATGAGGTTGCGCATGCGCGCGGCCGCCTGCGCGGCTGGCGAGTCCAGCAAAGGCCGTTGGTGAACATCACGAACAGCGTGTCGGGATGCGCCGAAGGTAGGCTGAGTATTTCCGGCTTGAGCAGCGGCTCGCCGCCGGCGATCATTACGACGCAGACGCCCAGAGCCACGGCCTCGCCCACGACGCGATGGATGTCGTCCATGCTGAGCTCGGCGGACCTGTCGCGCTGCTGGCTGCATGCGTAGCAGCCGGCGCAGGTGAGGTTGCAGTCGTTGGTGACGCTATCAGCACGGGCGGCACGATCAGACCCTCGTCCCGGGCGAAAGCCTCACGGACGGCGGCGGATTTTTCGATGCGGTCTGCGATGCGCGCAAACGGCAGTATATAGGCCGGCCTGTTTTTGAGAAAACGCTTGTTTTTTGCCACGGCCTCGATGACCGTGCTGCTGAACAGCTGTATGCCCTGATCCATGAAACCTCCGGCGATGCGCCCTGAAATGATACTAATGAATATGCCAAAAAGAGCCGCGGCGATAGCCATCCGGTCAATTATAATGGTTTTCTGAAAATATGCAATAAAAGGTTTTGCGGCATCACCATTACCCGGAAAATACTGAAGGGAATCGGCTGCCTGTCCGCAATGGCGGCGTAAACTGGGGCGCTAAGGCTGCCAATAAGGTAATGCGGCAAATCTGTCCATATTTCCGGGGGAATGACACATACAAGCCTCTTTTTTCACATATATATGAACCAAATGTGAGAAAAGGGGGCTTTTGTCCATGAAGGAATATATAGAAGACCGGGTGCTGCGCATCGCGGCCTATGTGCTGGAAAACGGGGCGACTGTCAGGCAGGCGGCCAAAGCCTTTGGAACAAGCAAGTCGACGGTGCATAAGGATTTGGCGGAGCGGCTGTATTACATATCGCCGGCGACAGCGAAACAGGTTGCGGAGGTGCTGAAGAAGAACAAGGAAGAGCGCCATATACGGGGAGGAAACGCCACCCGTTTAAAATATAAAGGCCAGCAATAAAGGCCAGCAATAAAAGCGCCGTGCAAACGGTGTTTTTTTATGGGTTTATGCGGGCAGGGCGCGGCATAGGCTGCGTTGCTTTGGGCCGGGCGCGTGTTGTATAATAGGTTGACATGACCGGTAATTTGGATAGAGGCAAAGGAGACGCGATGAGAAAAACGGAGATGACGCTAGGGCTGATCGCCGGCATTGCCGGGTTGGTGCTGGCGGTGCTTTCGCTTCTGGGCGTCACGAAATACCTGCCGGGCACGCTGGCCACAGCGGCGTATTCCGGCTACATACTGCTGGGCGCGAATGCGCTGGGCATTGTGGGCGCTCTTATTGTATTAAAGCGCCATGTCGCCGGGTCCGTGCTGATGCTGGTCGCGACGGTCACGGTGATGGTGCTGGGGTTCCCGTGGCAGTCGATACCCGGGACTGTATACATCATGGCGATCGTGCTGGCGATGGTGCCGGTGAAAGCCGATATCCAAAAGGCCGGGAAGGAGAACGCGAAATGAGCCGCGGCGGTTACGTGACCAGCATGGTGGGCGGCGTTTTGGCCTTGGTGTTTGCCATGCTGATGCTGCTGACCGGTTTTTGGTGGGCAGTGGGCGGCGATCTGGTGCGCTTCTTCGAGGAGCGGGGCGACCGCGTGGGCAGCATGTGGAAACTGCTGGGCCGCTACCACGGCGTGGCCGATTTCCCGCAGGAAGACCTTGAAAAATATGTGACGGAATACAAAGCGGCGCTCGAGAAAACGACTTCAGAGGATCTTGAGGCGCTTGCGGACAAATACAACAGCGCGGCGTTCCGCGACATGGCGGCCATCGTCGCCAAGTTGGAAGCGCTGCGCGTGCGGCTGATTATCGGGACGGTGCTCAGCGTGCTTTCTGCTGTGGCGGCGCTGGTCGGCGCGCAGGTGGCCAAAGTGCGCCTGAAAGCCGGCGCTATTACAATACTGTGCGCGTCGGTGCTGACCTTGGGGTTCAGCCTGCTGGCGGGTTCGGTGCTGCCGATGGCGGCGGCGTCGCTTCTGCTGCTGATAGGCTCGCTGGTGCTGCTCAACGGAGGCATGGCGCGGCAGGGGCAGGAGCCCGGATGGGAGGCAGAGTGATGCTGAGGCGTGCCGGGTTTGTCTGCGGGTATGCCGGCGGCATACTGGCGCTGATCTGCGCGCTGCTGATGCTGTACACCGTACCGGCGGGCATTGTGGATTCGGTGGTGCAGCAGATCGGCAGCGAGCTGGAGAACGAGCATATCATGGCGATGGGCGAGATGTTTTCCAGCGATGGCTGGCCGTCCCTCTCGCGGGGGGCGTTTGAGGATTTCGCGTCGCGGGTGGCCAAAGGCAGCCGCCTGCGTGTTAAGGACAGCGTATTTGAGCAGGCGGCGCTGTTCCTCTACCGAACCGAGCTTAACCTGGTGGTGTCGGCGGTGCTCATCCTGATCAGCATCGTGGCTGCATTTGCGGCGTTCTTGGGATCGCTGATGTTTTACAGGCGGCCCATGGCGGCCGGCGCGATGATGCTGGTTCCTGCGCTGGTGCTGCTGATGTCCGCCATCTATACGGATACGGCAATGCCGACGGCGCTGGCCTGCCTGCTGCTGGCGGCGGGGGGGATCATCGCGTTTATGCCGGAAAAAACGCCGACGCCGGTGCGCGCGGGGGTCCGGCCGTACACACCGCCCGATTTTCACGAGGACGACAACTTTGCGCCCACGCGAATGAAACGGCAGCGGGAAGCGCCGGCCGACAAAATCCGTGTGCGCGTCCGCCGGGACGATCACATCGATTAGATTACAATTTGCCCGGCAAACCGGGCTTTCTGTTTTTCCGCTCCGGATTTTGGGGCGGCGCAATCATCTTTTTATACTTGGAGGTTATTATGATACTGGTGACGGGTGCCAGCGGGCACATCGGCAATGTGCTGGCCGCTTTGCTGTACCAAAACGGCTATAAGGACCTGCGGCTGATGGTACGGGGGTCCAATACCGCGCATATCGAGCCGTACGCCAAGGAGATCGTGCGGGCGGATATCTGCGACGCGGACGCCGTGATGAAAGCGGTGGAGGGCTGCACGGACGTGTTTCACCTGGCGGCGTCCATCCAGCTGACCGGCGCGCGCAAGCAGCGGCTGCATGACGTCAACGTAGGCGGCACGCGCAACGTGGTGAATGCCTGTCTGGCGCACGGCGTGAAACGGCTGGTGCACGTGTCCAGCATCCACGCGCTGGAGGGGGGAGACGGCGGCGCGGTGGACGAAGCGGTGGATGTATCGGGCTGCCGGCCGTCCGACGAATACGGGCGCACCAAAGTGCTGGGCACCCAGGCGGTGCTGGAAGCGTGCGAAAAAGGCCTGGACGCCGTGATTGTCTATCCCACCGGCGTGATCGGACCGTATGACTACCGCGAGTCCTTTTCGGGCACCATGTTCAGAAAGTACATAACGTCGCGCAGCCCCGTGCACTTTTATTTTGACGGAGGCTACGATTTTGTGGACGTGCGCGACGTAGCAGAAGGGATATATCGCGCCTGGCAGTACGGCGAGAAAGGCCAGGGCTATATACTTGCCGGCGGCCGCTGCACCATCCGGGAAGTGATTGAGACTGTGGGGCGCAGCGCGGGCCGCAGGTTTAAGATGGTGCGCGTGCCGTTTCCTGTGGTGCGGGCGGCTGCGGCCGTGGTGCCTGCGCTGTGCGCGCTGTCCGGCAGGGAGCCGATATTGACGCAGGACACGATTGATATTCTGGTATCCGGCTCGCAGATATCCGACGCAAAGGCCCGGGAGCGCCTGGGCTATGCGCCGAGGCCGATTTCCGACTCCATCCGCGACGCGGTGAAGTGGCATATGGACAGGCTGTGCGCCGGATGAAAGCCGATGCGGTTTATTTACAGAATATTCACAGCGCGGCTGAATTTACAGGGTATAATATAGATATGGAAGCATGATGCGTCGTCAGTATTAAGCCGTTATCATTTTTAGTAAAGTAAGGAGACGGCCATCATGATTTTGGTGACAGGAGCGGGCGGCCATATCGGCAATGTGCTGGTGAAGCTGCTCTACAAAAAAGGACACAGGGACCTGCACGTGTTTGTGCAGGAGAAAGAGGATATCTCGCATATCGAGCGCTACGTCAAAGAGGTGGTACGGGGCGACATCCGCGACCCGTTTGCGGTGTCGGCGGCGGTGCGCGGCTGCGACACGGTGTTCCATCTCGCGGGGCTGGTGCAGATCTCCGGCGTGCGCAAAAAGCAGGTGTTTGACGTCAACGTGGGCGGCACGCGCAACGTGGTGCAGGCGTGTCTGGAAAAGGGCGTGAAGCGGCTGGTTCACGTATCCAGCGTACACGCGCTCAAAGAGCCGGAAGAGGGCGTTATCGACGAGACGCTGGACCCGGATTTCAACAATCTGCCGGGCGCGTATGCCAAGTCCAAGGCGATGGGCACCATCGAGGTGATAAACGCCATCCAGAAGGGCCTCGATGCGGTGATAGTGTTCCCGACCGGGGTTATCGGCCCGTATGATTTCCGCTCGTCGTACCCCGGCAGCGCCATCCAGGGCTATATCGACGCCCGCAAGACGCAGTATTATTTTGACGGCAAGTACGACTTTGTGGACGTGCGCGACGTGGCGGACGGCATATACCGCGCGTGGAAATACGGCGAGAAAGGACAGGGCTACATAATCTCGGGCAGCGTGTCCAGCCTGGAGGATATCATCAGGGCGGTGGAGCAGGCCACCGGGCGTGAGATACCCCGCCGCAAGGTGCCGCGCGCGCTGGTGAAGGTGGCTGCGCTGCTGGCGCCAGCGTATTACGCGGTTGCGCGAAAGAAGCCGGTGCTGTCCAAATACTCTGTGGACGTGCTGATGTCCAACTGCTGCATATCGTGCAGCAAGGCGCAGGAGAAGCTGGGCTACAGGCCGCGGCCGCTTGTCCGGACGATACGCGATATCGTGCGGTGGTATCGCGCTTTAAAGGCGGTACAGAAAGCGTAAACTCAAAAAGAAAAAGCCGTGAGAAAACTCGACGGCTTCTTTTTTGTCTGAATAAATCAGATATCAGGCCAGCGATTTTTGCTGCTCGGCCTTAACGATTTTCTCGTGCGCGAGGCTCAGCATCAGCTTGATGCGGTTCAGCTGGTTGACCTCGCTGGCGCCCGGGTCGTAGTCGATGGCGACGATGTTGGCGTCCGGATATTTGGCGCGTATCGGCTGAATCACGCCCTTGCCCACGATATGGTTGGGCAGGCACGCGAACGGCTGCACGCACACGATGCCGTCCGCGCCTTCGGCGATGAGCTCCGCCATCTCGCCGGTTAAGAACCAGCCTTCGCCCGTCTGGTTGCCGATAGACAAAAACTCGGAAGCGGCCTTGGCTTTCTCGGAGATAAATGACGGGGGCGAGAAGCGTTTGCTGTTTTTCAGCACTTTGCGCATCTGCCCGCGGTACTTTTCGATCACGTATATCACGAAGTTGCCCGCGATTTTGGCCCATACGGACCGGCCCAGCTTCTCGTGCTTGAAGTTGGTGTTATATGCGCAGTACAGCAAAAAGTCGATAAGGTCCGGCACCCGGACTTCCGCGCCTTCGTCTTCCAGTACCTTGACGATCTGGTTGTTGGCGGTGGGGTGGTATTTCACGAGTATTTCGCCCACCACGCCGATCACCGGCTTGCGTTCGCCGGTGACCGGGATGGCTTCAAACGCGTCCACGATGTCCTGTATGCTGCGTTTGAAGCGTTTTAGGCTCAGATGCTGCACGTTATCCAGCGCGATTTTCTTCCACTTTTTCAGCACGGCTTCCGTTTCGCCGGGGTTCTTTTCGTACGGCCGTGTGGCCAGCAGCAACCTGTTCAAAAGGTCGCCGTAGACCAGGCCGCGCATCGCGCGTCGGAGCATCGCCGCCGTGATTTTAAGCCCGGGGTGCTTCTCCAGCCCTGCCGCGCTGAGCGATATCACGGGAATGTGGCCGTAGCCGGCGTCTTTCAGCGCCTTGCGGATAAAGCTGATGTAGTTGGACGCCCGGCAGCCGCCGCCCGTCTGCGTGATGATGCACGCGAGCTTGTTGGTGTCGTACCGGCCCGATTTTATCGCTTCGATCAGCTGGCCGGTGACCAGTATCGACGGGTAGCACGCGTCGTTGTTGACGTATTTTAAGCCCTCCTCCACCGCGGCGTGGTCCACCGAAGGCAGTATCTCGAAGCGGTAGCCCGAGGTTTCGAACGCGGCCTGTAGGAACTCGAAATGGATGGGCGACATCTGCGGCGACAGTATCGTGTAGTCCTTTCTCATGAACTTCTCGAACACGACTTTCCTATATGCCGCCGCTTTCTGGACGGCCGCGTCTTTCTTTTGCACCGCTTTCTGCACAGCCGCGTCTTTCTTTTGTACCGCTTTTTGCACCACCGCGCTGGTTTTCTGCAGCACGGCGTCCTTAATGTCGTCCAGCACGCGGCGCTTTTTGCGGTCCGCCACGGCCGCAGCCAACGAGCGCAGCCGGATACGGACAGCGCCGGTGTTGCTGATCTCGTCGATTTTGATCAGCGTGTAGATTTTGCCGTAGGCCTTGAGTATCTCCTGAGTCTGGTCGGTGACCACGG
>JAAXZP010000138.1 GCA_012719815.1 Christensenellaceae bacterium | reverse complement strand
CTAAACGGGCGGCCCCGCCGCAAGCTCGGTTACCGTACCCCGGAGGAACTGTTCGAGGCGTTCCTGGACAAGGTTTACACCGCCTGAATAAACATCTCCCATTCTACTACAACTGTCCAACTTGCATTTGCAATTTACGAAATTTTAATGGGCTAGATTATTATTTTACAAATAAAATCAACAAAACTAAACCAATATGCGTTATTTCAATGCCTCATCCGAATAGAGCTGGCATAGAAAAATGGACTAATTTGTTGCGCGATTTATATAGTGCTCTGAAAAGTATTGAGGAATAAATTTTGAATAGTATTTTTGATGAAGAAGAATAAAGGAGTCTGTCTTTTCATGTATGATATAGCCCGGCAGGGGCGGGATCCGTTTGTGGATACCCGCCATTTTTATTGTAGTCAGCCCCAGAAAGCGTGAAAGCAAGCCAAAACACAGCTGTATAACCGCCTTGGTTGTACCCCGTTGCCTGCCGCACACCCCATGCAGCGGGTGCATAGATTGGTATTGGCCCATTCGAGCCAAATCCAGAAAAGGCAGGTGCTCATATGACGGGCGAAGAGAGACGGCTGGTGGTGGAAGGCTTCACTTTTGAACTGACGGGCTTCTTCAGCGCAGAAGGCGTGACCACGGTGACGGTCGGCGTAAACGGCACCGGCGAGAGCACGCACGATCTCAAGGGCTGGGTGATGGAGATCTGCCCCGACGACCCGCGCTATTTTGAGGACGAGGTTAATATCGTAAGCTGCGAAAAGCGGCGGCGTCACGGCGCGTGGCTGCCGGCCATGGCCCAGAAGACGACATATGAGCTGACCGGCGATGTCGGGTTTTCCGGCGTGGTGATCAGCGACTGGGTGGGGCGTTATGCCGAAGACCCGGACGTGGAATACCGTATCGTGCTGGACAAGGAGCTCAAGTTTGAACCTTTTGCCGTGGCGATCATCACGGGAGAGCACATCAGGCGCTCGGAAGGGCGCATCAGCATCGGGACGTCTTCAAACCTCACGCTGAGCCGCGTATGGACAACGCCGCTGGAGAAGAGTTTCTCCCTGTTCGTGGTGGTGCCGGAAGGGTACCGGCCGGATGACGCCGACAAGGTGACGGCATCGGTCACGAAACGTGCGGCGCATATACTGCATCATAAAGGCGAATATGCAGTAGACGACGCCCTCGCGCCCGACGGCAAGGCGCTCAAAACCGTGCGTGGGGAGCTTTTGTGCAGCGTGCGCATATTGGCAAACGTGCCGCTGAAAAGCGCGGCGGCCTGCGGAGATGGCGTGCAGATAAGCGCGATGGATTGCTTTGAAATGTGCGAAACCATTGGCTTCGCGGATGAAGGCGATGCTTTCGATCTGCGGGACATCACCATAAGCCCGAAAAAGAAGAGCTTCGATCTGACGCTGATGGGCGCGTACGGCGGGCGTTCCGTGTATCGGCTGGACGGCAAGTTTATCATCGACTGCAAGCGCTGCATGAAGACTGGCTGCAAAACGGCGGAATAACCTCGGCTCCTGAAGAAGCCCGACAAAAAAAGGCCGGTTGGCCTTTTATTGTTGGTGTTGAGGTTTCAGCCCTGCTCAATGGCTTCGCTGGGACATATATCCGCACACGAGCCACAATCGATACAAACGTCCGGGTTGATCTCATACTTATCGTGCTTCTCGCTGCCTTCGGAAATCGCTTCCACGGGGCATTCGCTTGCGCACGCACCACAGGCGATACACGCGTCCGTAATGATGTAAGCCATTAAACCTTCACCTCCGTCGTTGGTATACACAGACATTGTAATCGCATGTATACAAAAAAGCAACAACGGATTGCAACAAATTCCGCTAAAAATCGCGCCCGGCCGAACGATCAGTCTTCGAGCAGCGCCTCGATATCTTCGTCGAGCTCATCTTCGGGGTCCGGTTCTTTGGGTGTCGGGGGCGCCGCCGGAATCTTGAACTTGACGTCATCCAGCCGGAAATTCTTGACATCCACGCTTCCGTCCGGCAAAGTG
>JAAXZP010000016.1 GCA_012719815.1 Christensenellaceae bacterium | reverse complement strand
GTGTGTATATTTTTTGCCGATTTTGCGTATACTGATTAGTTTGGCATTATCTTTTGCCCCTCTTCCCTGCCCCGTTTCCTCTAAAAAGATTGCGTGTTTATAAAAATTGCTGGTATAATGTAAATTAAATTACCATATGCACAGTGGACAAGTTTTGATTTTATGACAGGGGAGGATAATTGTTCATGCAGTGTTCCAGAGAAGTGGACGAAATGGTATATGTGGCTAAAGGCCCCAAGCACGGCCCGGCGCCCATTCCCGTGGAAGGCCGGTGGGTTCAGGCCAAGCAGATCCCCGATATTTCCGGTCTGACGCACGGCGTGGGCTGGTGCGCGCCGCAGCAGGGCGCATGCAAACTGACGCTCAACGTGAAAGAGGGTATCATCGAAGAGGCGCTCGTTGAGACCATCGGCTGCAGCGGCATGACGCACAGCGCAGCGATGGCAGCAGAAATTCTGCCCGGCAAAACGCTGCTCGAAGCGCTCAACACCGACCTCGTGTGGGATGCAATCAACACCGCCATGCGCGAGCTGTTCCTGCAGATCGTATACGGCCGCACGCAGACGGCGTTCTCCGAATGCGGCCTGCCCATCGGCGCGGGTCTGGAAGACCTCGGCAAGGGCCTTAGGTCTCAGGTGGGCACGATGTACAGCACCAGGGCCAAAGGCGTGCGCTACCTCGAGATGGCGGAAGGCTATGTGACCGAGCTGGCGCTGTCGGAGACCGACGAAGTCATCGGCTACAAGTTCGTCAACCTCGGCAAGATGATGGAAGCCATCCGCAAGGGCACCGATCCGGCGGAAGCGCTTGCTAAACACACAGGCACATACGGTCAGTTCGAAGGCGCGGCGAAATACATTGACCCGCGTGCGAAATAGGAGGTCGAAACTATGGTGACATTTGAAGGATATAACAGACGCATCGCGGGCATCGAGGCCTGCATGAAGCAATACGGCTTTGAAAGCCTTGAACAGGTGGATGAGTTCTGCAAGAGCCACGGCATCGACGTGGCAGCTATCGTGAAGGGCGTGCAGCCCATCGCTTTCGACAACGCAGTGTGGGCATATACGCTGGGAGCGGCTATCGCGCTGAAGAAAGGCTGCAAAAATGCGGCGGACGCGGCGGAAGCCATCGGCATCGGCCTGCAGGCGTTCTGCGTTCCCGGCAGCGTGGCGGAGCAGCGCAAAGTGGGCCTCGGCCACGGCACCCTGGCGGCAATGCTGCTGCGCGAAGAAACGCAATGCTTCTGCTTCCTCGCGGGGCACGAGTCTTTCGCGGCGGCGGAAGGCGCTATCGGCATTGCGCGGACGGCCAACAAGGTCCGCAAAACGCCGCTGCGCGTGATACTGAACGGCCTGGGCAAGGACGCGGCTTACATCATCTCGCGCATCAACGGCTTCACCTATGTGGAAACGGAATACGACTACCATACCGGTGAGCTCAAGATACTCTGGGAAAAAGCTTTCTCCACCGGCGAGCGCGCGAAAGTCAAATGCTACGGCGCGGACGACGTATCCGAAGGCGTGGCCATCATGCGGCACGAGGGCGTGGACGTGTCCATCACCGGCAACTCCACCAACCCCACCCGCTTCCAGCACCCCGTGGCAGGCACCTATAAGAAGTGGGCTATTGAAAACGGCAAGAAGTATTTCTCGGTCGCATCGGGCGGCGGCACGGGCCGCACGCTGCATCCGGACAACATGGCGGCTGGCCCCGCTTCCTACGGCATGACGGATACCATGGGCCGCATGCACAGCGACGCCCAGTTCGCGGGTTCGTCTTCAGTGCCGGCGCACGTGGAGATGATGGGCCTTATCGGCATGGGCAACAACCCGATGGTGGGCGCTTCGGTGGCAGTAGCCGTGGCGGTGGAACAGGCCCTATCGTAAAATTGAAAGCATATCTTAAAGCATTACGGGCGGCCAAAAGGCCGCCCGCTTAATTTGTCGAAAACTTTCGGTTTTCCGCCAGTTAACTAATGTTATGCAGTTCCTCGCACCTCAAAACTGCATAAAATCACACGGGGTCCCCAAAAAGGCGCTGGCTTTTTGGGGTGGATCAAAGGCGTGGGCTGCGCGGGCAAAGCCCGTCTTGCCCAAAAAAATACATTGGCGGCCCTGGGCCGCCTATTTTATTCTCAAGTATCAACTATTCAATATTTTCAACCGTCGGCAAGGTAAAGCAATATCTCCACAGCCAAAATAAGGGCACACCCTGCCGGTATCCCGCCAGAGACGCCCCGCTTTGCCCGTTTGGGCTAAAACTCGGTATTCACCAGCTTCTCAATCGCTTCGATGGCTTCCTTTTCGTCCTTGCCGTTGGCAAACACATAGATTTTCTCGCCCGGCCCCACGCCCAGCGACAGCACGCCCATTATGCTTTTGGCATTGATTTTCTTGTTGCCCTTCTCGACGAAAATCTGTGATGTAAAACCGCCGGCCACTTGGACAAACATCGCCGCTCTGGAGGCCCTCAGCCCCTCAGGGTGTTTGATGGTCAGTTCCTTCGCCTGCATGTATTCCCTCCCTTGTCGATTTGAGGTGCTCGGCAATGCTGATCAGCTTTCTTAGTTTATGGTTGACGCCCGACCGGGAGCCGGCGCCCAGCATCGCGGCCAGCTCTTCCAGTGACGCTTCTGGATTGTCCATCCGGGCCTGCGCCACTTCGCGGAGACCGGGAGCCAATTTATCCAGCCCCATATGGGTGCGAATGTACTCAATGCTCTCCTGCTGCCTCAGCGACGCGTTCACCGTTTTAGAGAGGTTGCCCGTTTCGCAGTTCACCTTGCGGTTCACGTTGTTGCGGACACTCTTTAGCACGCGGATGTTTTCGATATTCAGTATGGAGGCATGCGCGCCGATCATTGTCAGTAGGGTGACGATAGCGTCGCCTTCTTTTAAGTAGACGACGTAATTCCTGCCGCGCTCGGTCATCCGGGCGGAAACACCCAGGTCTTTTATAATATTCAACAATCCCGACGCAAATTCCTTTTGTCCGCTGACAAATTCCAGGTGATAGCTCTTTTCCGGGTTTGTGACGGAGCCGCCGCCCAGAAAAGCGCCGCGCACAAACGCCACCTTGCAGCACCGGGAAGAGAGAAACGACATGTCGGTTTCCAGCCCCAGCCCTTCCTCGCCAATCAGGTGCGTATCCATCGCCACCATGCGCGCGGTCGGCGCACCGATGGTCAGCGAATAGATATGGTTGTGCTTGAGCTGGTTGGTGTGCATCTGCGTCCTGGCGTTCACGCCGTACAGGTTTTTGATGAGCAGAAAGGCGCGGCGCGCCACCGCGGCGTTCTCGGTATCCAGGCGCAGCATAAACTCCCCGCCCGATATGCTGATGGAGCCGGCGGTGTGCAGCATGGCCGCCAGTTCCGCCAATTCGCAACATTCCTTTTCCGGTTTCTGGCGGCACACCTCGGCTTTGGCGCTGGCTGAGAAAGACATGGCCTTATGCGCCGGGCTTGTAATAGCCCAGGTCGCGGTGCTCGAGGGTCACCCTGTGTCCCTGCTCCTTGAATATGCGGTACAGTTCCTCAGCGATCACCACGCTGCGGTGCACGCCGCCTGTGCAGCCGATCGCGATGACCAGCGTCTTTTTGTCCTGCTCCACATAATAAGGCGCCACGTAGTTGACCAGCTCATTGATCTTGTCGATGAATATATGCGCCCGCGGGAACGACAGCACATAGTCCTTCACGCTCTGCTCGCGCCCGGTGTGTTCCCGCAGAGATTCCTCGTAGTAAGGGTTGGGCAAAAACCGCATGTCAAACACCATGTCGGCGTCGATGGGAATGCCGCGCTTGTAGCCAAACGTTGTTACGGTGATGAGGATGCCCTTTTCGTTTTCTTCGCTGTACAGCCTCTCCATCGCCTCGCCCAGCTTTTTCAGGTTATAGGTGGAGGTGTCCAGCACATTGTTGGCAAGGTCCTTGATGCGCTTTAAGCTCTCGCGCTCGCGCGATATGCCGCTGATGATGTTGCCGTCGGGCGACAGCGGGTGCCGCCGCCGCGTCTCCTTGAACCGGCGCACCAGCGTCTCGTCATCCGCATCCAGATACAGTATCGACAGCTCGATGTTGTCCATCTCTTTTAGGCACATGATAGTCGAGAATATGTCGTGTAACATATCGCCCATCCGCATATCCACCACCGTCGCGGCCTTGCTGATATGGTCGTTCTCGAGGCAGATCTTGGCGAATTCGGGAATCAGCTTGGGCGGCAGGTTGTCCACACAGAAATAGCCCATGTCTTCCAGCCGCTTTAAAGCCTGGGACCGCCCCGCGCCGGACATTCCGGTGATGATCACAAACTTCATGTCACTCCTCCGTCACATTGGCGATTTGAGCTGCGCCCAGTCCCGCCCTTCTGGCCAGCGAAAACGCAGCGGGTACGCAGCCCACATTCTCCGGACTGTGCGCATCGCTGGCTATCACAAACCGCGCGCCGACCGACGCCGCGAGGGCGAGGTCCTCCGGGCCCAATTCGGCGTGCTTGTTGTTGATCTCCCACAGCACCCCGTAATCCGCGCAGGCCTTGGCCAGCGTTTTGACGTCCACCGGCACGCCGTATCCGGGATGCGCTATAATATCGATGCGGTGCCTGCGCATCGCCTGTATGTACGCCCTGGTAATCTCGTCCGCCCGGCCCGAAAAGCCCGGCGTCGAAAACACCCACATCGTCCTTAAATCACGGCACCATGCGGATTTATGATACCCCATGATCACCGTGTCAAAAACGCCCTGCGGCAAATCCACGCTGCCGTCAAGGCCGATGATGTTTAGCTCAATGCCGGTGCGCACCTCAATGCGCCCCGCGTATTTTTCCTTGGCCCGGCTGATATCCGCCAGGTACTCATCTACCCGCCGCACGCCGTACAGCGCATGCGCCATTGAGTGGTCGGATATGCCGACGGCTTTCAGCCCCCGGCGCAACGCCTCCCTGACGTTGTCGTCCACGCTGCCCTTGCCGTGGCTGTGCACCGTGTGCGTGTGGTAGTCAGCAACGAGCCTCATCTCTCGCCCACAATCTTGACTTCCGGCTCCAGCCAGACGCCGCTCGCCTGAAACACCCGTGTCTGCACCTCTTCGATCAGCGCAATCAGCTCCTCCGGCGTGGCGCCGCCGCGGTTGATCACGAAGCCCGCGTGCTTGGTGGACACCTCCGCGCCGCCGATACGCAGCCCTTTAAGGCCGGTCTGTTCGATCAGCGTGCCCGCGTAGCCGCCTTCAGGGCGCTTGAACGTGCTGCCCGCGCTGGGATATTCCAGCGGCTGCTTTTCGCGCCGCCGCGCGTTGAGTTCCTCCACCTTTTTCAGGCTCTCCTCCTCGTCGCAGGGGATAAGTTTCAGACGCACGCCCGTCACCACCAGCGGCACCGCCGCCAGTATGCTGTGCCGGTAGCCGAAGTCCATCTCATTCTTCTGCAGCACCAGATCGCCCGCAGCCGAGGTCAGAAACACTTCTTCCACGAAATCGCCGATCTCGCCGCCGTACGCGCCCGCGTTCATGTACACCGCGCCGCCCAGCGTGCCGGGGATGCCTCCCAGAAACTCCACGCCGCCCAGGCACCGCCTGGCCGCTTCCCTGACCAGCACAGACAGCGGCGTGCCGCTCTTGGCCATCACGCTGTTGCCGTCGAAAGTAAGTCCGGAAAAGTTGTCGCTTAATTTCATGACAATGCCGCGTATCCCCTTGCTGGTCACCAGCAGATTGGTGCCGCGGCCCATCACAAACAGCGGGCAGTCCAGGTATCTCGCGGTCTTCAGAACGATCCGCACCTCTTCCACCGTTTTGGGCAGCACCATCACGTCGGCCGGGCCACCCACCTGGAAAGAAGTGTGCTCCGACATCGGCTCATTGCGCCGGACGTCCGCGATCGATCTCGATAGAATGTCAAAAGCTTCTTTCATAAACGCACTCCTCATTAGAAGTGTACACCACTGCGGCAAAAAGCACAATGCTTATGCGCAGGCACGGCTCGGCTTGGCAAAAATCTGCCGGTTTTTTGCCAAATTACACAGCTGTTTACCTAAAACAGCCTATTAGTTTGCCTTATGCACCATCCTCTGTTTCCGACTGGAAATAGTCCACCACCGCCTGAGCCGCCCGGATGTCCATGCCGGGCACGGCAGCTATTTCCTCCAAATCCGCCGCGCGGATATCTCCCACCGTTTCAAAGTGCCTGAGCAGCGCCTTTGCGCGGCTCGGCCCTATGTAGGGTATTTTCAGCAGCACCGAATCCTCCACCTTACTCAGGCGCAGGTTGCGGTGATACGTGATAGCGAAGCGGTGCGCCTCGTCGCGGATACGCGTCAAAAGCCCCAGGGCCGGGCTCTGCCTGTCCAGCACGATGGGCTCGGGCCTGCCCACCACGTACACCTCTTCCTCGCGCTTGGCAAGGCTGATCAGCGGCAAATCCTCCAGCCCCAGCGACGCCAGAGCGTCGTAAGCCGCATTCAGCTGCCCCTTGCCGCCGTCCACCACGATCAGCGAGGGCAGTTCCTCAAACCCCTCCGCCCCCTGCAACGCGCGTTTGAGCCGGCGGGTTAATACCTCGTTCATCGACGCAAAGTCGTCCGCGCCTTCCACCGTTTTGATGCGGAAGCGCCGGTACGATTTCTTCTCCGGCTTGCCGCAGCGGAACACCACCATGGACGCCACCGAGTCTGTGCCCTGCGTGTTGGATATATCGTAGCACTCAATGCGGTCGATATCCGCATCCAGCCTCAGCACCGTTTTCAGCTCGGCCAGCGCGCCCACCGTCTGCTCATACTCGCGCCGCTTACGGGCAAGCCGCCGGGTGAGCGCTTCCCTGGCGTTGCTTAACGCCAGATCCACCAGGCGCCTGTTGTCGCCCTTTTCGGGCACATGCACGACCACCTTGGAGCCGCGCACCTGCGTCAGCCACTGCTGGATCAGTTCCTTTTCCTCCGGCTCCACCGATACGTATATCTGCTTGGCTACGCCGGTGACGCTGGAATAGTACTGCTTTAGCGCCTGCGACATTACGGTTTCCGCCGTCTCGCCCGCGCACCGGATAAAAAAGCGCTCGGTATGGTTCAGCTCACCGCGGCGCACAAACATGCCCTGCACCACCGCTTCGTCGTCCAGCTGCACCACGGCAAATACGTCCTTGTCGTTAAGGTCCGGGAAAGCGGCCTTCTGCTTCTCAAACAGCCGGTCCAGCGCCCGGATGCGGTCGCGCAGCATCGCAGCCTTCTCATATTCCATATTCTCCGAAGCGGCCTTCATCTCCTCTTCAAACTGCCGCCTCAAGCCCTTGTGTCGGCCGGAGAGGAAGTCGATGATCTCATCTACCATGCGCTTGTACTCATACTCGCTCACCTTGCCGGCGCACGGCGCAAGGCAGCGCCCCATCTCGTAATTCAGGCAGGGGCGGTGCTTTTTTCCGTCCGGCAGCTGCATCCGGCACGTGCGCACCGGGAACATACGCGAAAGCGTGTCCATCACCTCATGCAGCATGTGAGCCGCAATATACGGCCCGAAATACTTCGCGCCGTCGTTTTCCACCCGGCGCGTTACGGTAACGCGCGGGAAAGCCTCATTCATATCAATCCGGATGTAGGGGTAGTGCTTGTCATCGCGCAGCAGTATGTTGTAATACGGGCTGTAGCGCTTGATCATGTTGGCTTCCAGCATCAGCGCCTCAATCTCCGTATTGACAAGTATATAGTCAAAGTCCGCTATTTCTCTCACCAGCGCCTGCGTTTTGGGGTCCTTGCGGGTGTTCTGGAAATAGCTGCTGACGCGGTTTTTAAGCGCCACCGCCTTGCCGACGTATATCACCTGGCCGGCCGCGTTTTTCATCAGATAAACGCCCGGCGTTTTGGGCAGGTTTTTCAGTTTCTCGCGTATGATGTCCATATCAGTATCCGAGATCGATCGCCCTGGTCAGCACCTTCTTGGCCGCCGGCGCCGCATTGGAACCGCCCGAGCCGGCCTTCTCCAGTATTACGGCGATGGCGAGCGGGTGCTCATCGTCGTCCACAAAGCCCACGAACCACGCGTGTTCCGCGTTGGTGTCCCCGTCCGCAATCTCCGCCGTGCCCGTTTTGCCGCCCACGGTATAGTTTTTCAGCGCCGCTTTCTTGCCCGTGCCGTTTTTCACCGCGCCGATCATCATTTCCTTCAGTTTCCCGGCGGCAGCGGAGCTGACGGGCGTCGCCGCCGCACTGGGCGTGACGCTGTACGTCGTCTTTAAGCTGCTGCTCACCGAGTAGAGCAGCTTGGGCTCCATCATCACGCCGTCGTTCGCGATCGCCCCGGCGATCATGCAGGCGTGCAGCGGCGTGATAAGGTCATGGTACTGCCCGATGGCCGACCATGACAGCTGGGTCTTGTCCTCCGTGGATTCATATACGCTCTTGCCCATCACCACGTCGTTCCACAGCATGTCGTTGTTGAACAGGAATTTGTCCGCTTCGGCCAGCAGTTTCTGCGCGCCCAGCTGCTGAGCCGCTTCCGCGAAATACACGTTGCACGAGTGCGCGAGCGCATCTTCCAGATTCTCTTTTCCGTGCTCGCCTGTGCATTTGATGGTGTTGCCGCCAATCTCGGTGCTGCCGTTGCAGTTCGCCGTAAAATCTTCCCGCCCGTTATCGATCAGCGCCGCCGCCGTCACCAGCTTGAACGTGCTGCCCGGCGGGTACAGGCCGGAGAACGCGCGGTTCACCAGCTCGCTTTCGCCACCGCCTTCCAGGAACATTTTCATGTCGGTGGGGTCAAAGCTGGGCGACGATACGCTGGCCAGTATTTCGCCCGTCCTGTAGTTCATCACCACAACGGCGCCGCGGCTTTTGCCCATCGCGTCCCGCGCGGCGTCGCAAAGCTTAGCGTCTATGGTCAGCGCCACGTCGCTGCCCACGCGCACCTCGCCGGAGATCGCGTCCACAATGCGCGTGATGGTATCCTTGTCAAAGCCGAACAGATATTTGGCGAACATCGTCTGCGCACCGTATGTCATGCCATAGCCGTCGCCCACAATATGGGCGATCGCCAGCCGCGTGCCGTCATCCTTCACGTAATTGCGGTTGCCTTCCTTGTCGATAGTCAGCAGCGTGCGCCCCGTGCGGTCCAGCAAATCGCCCGCCTTGACCGTGGTTCGCATGTTCTGGATGCGCGGGTTATACGGCGTGACGAACCACCGCTCGCCGTACATGGTCACCGCATACCCGAGGTAAACCACAAGCCCGGCAAACATCATGATAAACACCACCAGCAGGACGCGGATATTACTCCGAAGACGGTTCTTCTTCATAGTACCTCGCCCCCTGCCTTGCGTATCTCGCGCTCGTCGCGCTCGCCGTTCTTCACGGCCACCCCCTCGATGATACCCACCAGCGCCATGCACGCCACCATCGAGCTGCCGCCCGCGCTGATGAAGGGCAGCGTGATGCCGGTCAGCGGAATCAGCTTGATCACGCCGCCGATGATGATAAACGACTGCAGCGACAGCATGCACGTCGCGCCGAACACCAGCAGCGCGTCAAAACGCGTGCTTGCATTCATCGCGATGATCATGCCGCGGATGATGAACACGAGATACATCAGTATCGTGATAATGCCGAATATGATGCCGAACTCCTCGCAGATTACCGCAACTATAAAGTCGCTGGGCCGCACCGGTATGGACTCGGGATACCCCAGGCCCAGCCC
>JAAXZP010000137.1 GCA_012719815.1 Christensenellaceae bacterium | reverse complement strand
GTTCACCGCCGTCACCGCCGCTTCGTCCACGGGCGGCGCGGCGGAAACATCCGGCGTCTGCGCCGTTTCGGAAGGCGGAACAGCCGGGGATGCGTCGGAAGGAACAGCCGGGGATACGTCCGGTCCGCCATCAAGGCTGCCGCACGCGGCAAACACCCGCGCGGCGACTACTACCATGATTTTCAGCAGGCGAAGTTTACGGCACACCATGCTCCTCCGTTCCGGCCATCTCAAATCAGTTTAGTATACCGCAATTCAGCGCGTTTTGCATCCCAAATTTTGAAATATTGCATAATCCGCGTTTTACAGCACCAGCAGCGCGTTCAGCGGTATCGCGGCCAGGGATACAAGCGTGCTCACCACCACCAGGCGCGACGCGTAGACGGCGTCGAGGCCCGCGCGCTGTGTCAGCACCGCGGACATGGTGCCGGCCGGCATCGCGGTCAGCAGCACCGGCACGCTGAGCAGCAGGCCGGAAAACCCCAGCCATTTCAGCCCGGCAAACGCGATCAGCGGAAACAGCCCCAGACGTATGGCGCTGAACGCATAAGGCTTCCAGCCGCTCACCACGTCGGCCGGCCGGGCGTCCGCCAGCATCATGCCCACGATCATCATGGCCAGCGGCGTCTGCGTGTCGCCCAGCATGCCGACGAGGCTCGCAGCAGCAGGCGGCAGCTTCACGCCGCACGCCATCAGCGTGATCGCCGCAAGGGCAGAGTATACCGGCAGGTTGATCAGCATCTTTTTATCGAAAACGCGGGCATCCCTGTTCGCGCGGCCCAGAAGCACCGGCGTTATGGCGTACATCAGCACGTTCAGCGGTATCGAGCTCAGCATGGCGTACAGCAAACCCGTATCGCCCAGCAGCATACGGCAGACGGGCCAGCCCAGAAACCCGAAGTTGGGGAAAAACAGCGCAGCCTGCGCCACCGCCCGGCGGGCGCGGTCCCGGGGCTCCAGCAGCCGCGATAAGGGCAGGCACAGCGCCAGCGTCACCCGCGCGATGGCCGCGGAGATCAGCATCAGCGCGGCGATGTCCCCCTTCAGGGCGTCAAAGTCCACCTCGTTGACGCTGGCCAGCATGCTCGCGGGCACCGATATGTTGAGCACCAGCGCGGCCAGCAGCCCGCGCGACTGTTCCGAAGGCTTTGCGAGCCTGGCAAACACATAGCCGACCAGCCTCAGCAGGAATACCGAGCCTATTTTCTCCAGTATCAGAAAAAAGTCCATTAACCCCCCTCACTGCCGCGCCGGCGGCGCATTCCGTCTGGTATTATACCCGCGCGCCCGCGGGCTGCCAATACTTTTATTCCGTAAGACGCAAAGGGACAAAAACAACCGGCATTCCGCTTCGGTATATCCTTTGCCCGCCGTCTGTGGTACAATCAGCACAAACGAGGAGGATGTGACAATGGCGGAAGAAAAAACGCGCGTCGCCGTGATGCAGTGCGACCGCTACGATATCGATTTGCTGACGGACAAAATCCACGAGGGCGCAGAGCTTTTGGGCGGCCTTGATCGTTTCGTCCCTCGGGGCGGCACGGTGCTGCTCAAGGTGAACCTCATCGGGCCGATGCCTCCCGAATCCGCGGCGGTGACGCACCCGGCGCTGGTCCGCGCGATGACTCGGCTGCTCAAAGCCCTGGGCTGCACCGTCTGGGTGGGCGACAGCTCGGGCGGCGCTATCGGCGGCAGGGCGCAGACAGGCAGGAGCCTGGATGTATCCGGCATCGCCCGGGCCGCCGAGGAGGAAGGGGCCGTCGTCAAAAACTTCGACCGCGAAGGCGTCGTGGAGGTTACCAGCGCTTCGGGCGGCAAAATGTTTCTCGCAAGGCCCGTCTTTTGCGCCGACGCCGTCATCAACCTGCCCAAGCTGAAAACGCATATGGCCGCGCTGTACACCGGCGCGGTGAAAAACCTGTTCGGCTGTGTGCCGGGGCTCGCCAAGGCGGACTATCACCGGCAGGCGCAGTCCGCCCGGGAGTTCGGCGAAGTGCTGTGCGAGATCAACAAGCACATCCGGCCGGCGCTGAACGTGATGGACGGCGTGGTCGCGATGGACGGGCAAGGCCCCACCTCGGGCCGGCCCTATCCCGCGGGGAAGCTGCTCATCGGCGCGGACCCGCTGGAGCTGGACGCCGTGGGCGTCGCCATGCTGGGCCGGGACATCCGCGACCTGCCCGCCTATGCCGCCTCGGTGCGCGACGGCATCGGCGAGGCGGACATCTCCCGCATCGAGGTGTGCGGCGATTACAGCGCGCCGCCGCGGCTTGGCGGCTTTAAGCTGCCCCGCGCGATGGGCCAGCGGCTGCCCGCCGGTATGCTGGGCCGCATCATCGACCTGATGAGCTCCCGGCCGGAGGTGGACCCCAAAGCCTGCCGCAAATGCAACGTCTGCGTGGAGAGCTGCCCCGTGGGCGCCATCGACAAGGCGACCAAACGCATCGACTACGGCGCCTGCATTTCCTGCATGTGCTGCCACGAGCTGTGCACGTACCGCGCGGTGAAGCTGGTGAGAGCCCACCCGCTGATGCGCCTCTTCTCGCGGCCCAGCTAGCGCGCAGCCGGCAAATGTGCACCTGGCCTCCCCCGTTTGCCCAAACGGCAAACTCTTTTCATTTTCCACGCATTGCCTGTTTGGCCTGCTCCTTTTGTGTTTATATACCATGCAAAGGAGTATGCCATGGGAAATATTTACGTAGCACGCCAACCGATTTTCAACAGCCGGATGAAGCTGTTCGGTTACGAACTGCTGTACCGGCGCAGCGAAGAAAACCAACTTGATAACGTAGACGACGACCAGGCCACCGCCTCCATCATATCCGACTCCTTTTTTATGGGGTTCGATGAACTGACCGGCGGTACGCGCGGTTTCATCAACTTTTCCCAGAACATGCTGCTCTCCGGAGCGGCGCTGCTTTTGCCCAGCGAAAAGCTGGTGGTGGAGATCGTCGAGCGCACCGAAATCACGCCGATTCTGGTGGCAGCCTGTCAGCGGCTGCGGCGGCTGGGCTATAAGCTCGCCCTGGACAATTTCATGGACGACGAGGCGTACCGGCCTTTGGTGGAGCTCGCGGACATCATCAAGGTGGACTTCCGCACGACGCCTCAGGCGGTGCAGGCGCTGATGATCAAAAAATACCCCAGGGCCGCGTTCGTGGCGATGAAAATCGAAACGGCAGAGGAATTTGAACACGCCAAGGCGCTGGGTTACAACCTGTTCCAGGGCTATTTCTTCGAGAAACCGGCCATGATCGGCGCAAAGGAAATCGGCACGCTGAACAGCAGCCTGGTGCAGCTGGTGCAGCGGCTCTCCCAGCCTGAGCCGGACTTTCGGGCCATAGCCGCCATCATCGAGCGGGACGTGGACCTGTCGTACAAGCTGCTGCGCATCGCCAACTCGGCCTATTACCGCAGCTCCATGCCGCCTGTTATCTCCATCATGCAGGCGCTGGTGCAGCTGGGCGTCATCGAGCTGAGGCGCTGGGTGCACCTGCTGCTCGTCAAGGGTCTGTCGTGCACCACCAACGCCGAGCTGGTCAAGGCGTCGCTGATACGCGCGCGCATGCTGTCGAATTTCGTCGGGGAACAGAGCCTGGGCATACACGAGCAGGAGGCGTTTCTCACCGGCCTGTTTTCCTCCATCGACAGCCTGCTGGACGAGCCTATGACCAAGGTTCTGTCGCGGCTGCCTCTCTCCGACACGGCGAAAGCCGCGCTGCTGGGCGAGCCGGGACCGCTGCGCACCATGCTGGACGCCATTATCGCAATGGAGCGCGCCGACTGGGATGCGGTGGACGCGCTGCTCAGCGCCGTCGGCATACCGCGCCAGAAGCTCATCCCCATCTATCTGGAAGCGGTCAACTGGCAGGAGCAGCTGATCGTATGACAACAGGACTCATAATAGATTATAAGGCATACCGCGAGAGCTGTTATCCGTTATAGGATCCTCAAAAGCCCTCACCATGAGAGGGTTTTTGTTTTGTGGACATTACAGATTGGCCAACCGGATGCGGCAGCTCTTTTGGCTCAGAAAGAGCAGCATTAATACGTTGATGGAACCCGAAAATAAAAAACCAGATAAATCGTCAAGCACATCAGCGCAACCGGCTCTAAAAGGCGGAGCGTTGTATAGCCGGGGAGCACGGTTTCATATTGCTCGACACCGCCCCGCCCGATGCGTCAAAAAGCACCGCGAACAGTATCTTCTGCCCCAGGCAGATAATTAGCCAGATTGCCGGCAGCACCGCAAGTACCCTGCTGCTTCTTTTAACCCAAACATAAACAAGGCAGGCCAGCAACAGGCATATTCTGATACCAAATGTCCACCACATATTTATCCAACCTCGCCCAAAATGAAACCCGAAAGCACAAAACAGTTTTGTTTATCACAGCGGATATGTTACTATGAGATAAATAAATTCTGATTTGACGGGTTGACAGATATGGATTACAGATATGCAACAGAAGCGGATACATCATTGATTCTTTATTTCATCAGGGAGCTGGCTGCTTACGAGGAAAAGCTTGATGAGGTGGTAGCGGACGAAAAGCTGCTCAGGGAATGGATTTTTGACAAGAAAAAGGCGGAGGTCATATTTGCCCTTGAGAACGGCAGAGAAGTTGGCTTCGCGCTGTTCTTCCATAACTTCTCTACTTTTCTCGGCAGAGCAGGTATCTATCTTGAAGACCTGTATGTAATGCCGGAGTATCGCGGCAAGGGCTATGGAAAAGGGCTATTGAAAACTTTGGCGAAAATCGCCGTGGAACGAGGCTGTGGCCGCCTGGAATGGTGGTGTCTGGACTGGAATAAGCCGAGCATCGATTTTTATCTTTCACTCGGCGCGGAGCCGATGGAAGAATGGACTGTCTACAGAATCGCCGGAGAGACTTTGAAAGAACTGGCGAAGTGATAAATCCCGGTTTGCGGATCAGTTTACCATTAAGATTATACGGTCAGGCCCTGCCTGAAAAGGCGGAGCCTGATCTTTTATCGGCATTATTCCGGGTATCAGTTCTTCATCCATGATGACGGTTCGCCGCAGGGCTCTCCCCGGTTACGGTTCGGCATGGCCCATCATCTGTAATACGTCCTCCCTGCAGAAGTAAACCTCGGGATAGTTGGCGTCGTGGAAGGTGTAAGCATCTCTGCCCAGCAGCAGAATCCTGCGCTCCGCGTTTTTGTTTCCATATATTTTATATTTCCACTCGGAATAGTTTATCCCCCCGATAAGGCCTGCCCGGCTTGTATAAATGCCTTTTTTGGTTAGCTCATAATCGATATCGTTATACATTTTTTCTCTGATTTCTTTGTATAACACCCCGTCAATATTGATTACATAAAAACCCGTTTCGTCCGTATAGCACTCATATTTTGGCAGGAACAAATAGCTGATATTCTCCGCGTTGATAAGTAGGATGATCGCCAAAATGATGATGCAAAATACAAAAAATATTCTCCAACCTCTCCTTGGTTTTGCCATGCGCTTCATCCTTTCTGATAATATACACCTGCATTGCAATCAAACACTTCAGTTATATAGTACAAAACCAACGCTCGTTAAATAGATTATCTTAATATTAAATCGATGTACTTAAATACTTAATTCAAATTTATTGTTTGCATGCGTATTATTACCGCTGCCTATAGTCGACTCACCTTTACCCTCATACAATTTCACCTCAGCGCCTGAATCAACAACATAGATTCCTCCATAGCCCAAAGTCGTAGGTACATTGCTGTCACCCATTTCCCCCGATTCGCTATGCCTGAAAAATTTTTTATTGAAGATGCCTTGATTTGCTGGATCACCTGAAAAATATCTGTTCCAATCGCCATCCACAGGATGCGTATGCAGCAGCTTTCTGTCATTACCACCACCAGCTCCGAGGATCGCATGCCCTACTACGTTGCCTTTATCGCCTTGCCTGATATCCAAATAATAATAGGTTTGAACTTCTCCTGTTTCCGTATTTAATAAATCAATAGAATCAAGTATCGCACTATATTCTCTATCATTTTGCAGGGTCAGCGGGATCGCTTCTTTCTTAAACGCAAACACAGCATCTTTTTCAGTAGAGTACAGCGGAACATCAAGCGCTTCCGGAACGTCAAGCACTGCAATATTATGTTTGGACGCAGTTGCTATAATTAGATTGCCTTCTTTTGAATGATATACTGTCTATCTCTATATTTTTCTCCCTCTCTATGAGGCATACTAAACGGAATAATGATTTCATCACATAATTTCAAACAATTTATCACTTATTGAGATTGAAGGATTAAATATCTGCTAATCTTCTGCGAGATACTTCTCTATATCCATCTCGCAGCCTGACACTTTTTCAAGCAGCTGCGGTAATATTTCCACATACCCTTCCAGATTTCTACCCATCATAAAAGCACCTTCACAATGTTTTATATCTAATTTACGGTAAACCCCGGGAACCTTGCTGCTGTAGAAATCAATATACATGATAATCAGATCGCTTCCCTTATCAAAAAACAAGGCGTCGGGTACTCTTGTCTGGTTTTCCCACACATGAAACAGCTCTTTTATAACCTCTTTATCCGTTATGGTGTTGCTCCGGGAATATACAACTTTCCCGCCGCTGCTCTTATATTCCACCCAATGCACCCTGTCAACAATGTCAGCAGACGGTTCCGGCAGGTCCTCTCTGTGCATCAACAATTGGTGAGTGTCACCCTCAGGACACAGGGCGGAATCATAAATAAAAAGAAAGTTCCTGTTCTCATCGCCTTCTGCCAAATAGAGCGGCTTTCCGGGATTTACCCCTGCATATCCTAAACGCCGTTTCCCGATCTTCTGGCCTTCCCATTTTGTTTCCGGCAGCACCACATACTTAACGCCATCAACAATCACGGCGACGCCGTCTGTTTCATTTGTCTCATACTCATACACTTTTTCCTCTTCCTTATCCCGAAAAGCATAGTCCCAATAAAAGCATCCGGACAATAAGAAAGGAATCATCACAACAAAAAGCAATAATTTAAATCTCATAACCCACATCCTCAGTCTTGATAAGGTTCGCCTACTAACTTTGTCGAAAATCTACCTATAACCAAATATTCATTCGGTTTATCCGGGTCCATTATTGGTCCATTCTTGTCAACTGCATAAATTTCCTGCTCTGTCGGAGAAGCCAAATACATCCTCTTTACCCCCGGTAACCATGCTACCTGCCTATCACCAAGATAGTCTGCAAGACGTCCAAATCTTCCATCATTAACGCTATCTCTGGCCGTTTCAATTAAATCTTTAATAAAGCCCACAGGATTCAGAACATTTGGGAAAGAGATTACCCCGGCACTGTATATATCATTAAAAAAGCCATGGGTTTCTTGCTCCAGGTAATTTGCGATATCATCAGGGCTTTCACCCAGTTCACCGGAAAATTTATTTGCAACGTGTCCTGTGCAATACGGATGCGTGTGCACAAAGGATACGCTAGCCCTCCGACCATATTTACCAGTAAGAAAATCCGCATATGCCTCTAGCAGGCCACCAATTACGTTATCGTGTTCACCCACGAATACTTCTCCCAGCACATATTTTTTCTCCATTACTATGCGGCCTTCATCATTCACAACAGGAACGTCCATTTCAATAATCATCGCTGCATGTTCTTTGTCCTCTTTACCTGTTAATGGAACCGCAATGTCAGCAAATGCTACTGCTGCATCCTCCTCACTGTCATAAGAAATTTTTGCCGCCTCGTCCACCTTCTCCGACCACACCCGCTGCTCTTTAAGTTCATCTATCTGTTTTTTCAACTCTATCGTGTTCTCTAAGCAATGGTTGTAAACTCTTTGGGCAGATTCGTCACTATAATTCACTGCAAGTTTTGCGTCCGCTTCATCCAACCATACGCTGTTCCAGCCAAGTCTTGTCTCTAAAAGTGCCAGCCTGGAATCGAAATCCTGTTTTGAGATATATTCATAGCCTGTATCTTTGCGAGTATCCTCAGAAGCATCTCCTTCCCTCTGCTCCCGGAAGAAGTCCGCATACCCGCCGCCGGAGCTTGCGACACCTTTCTTATCCATCCCTTTAGGAGCTAAGACCTCCTTCAAATCCTTCTCAAAGGTCTCCCTGTCTGGATGTCCTTCGGGTACAGGAGGCCGCTGTGGCATCGGCGGAGGCCCGTCAGAATACCCCAGTTGCGTCACATGTACCTTCCCGCCGTCCGCAGAAAGCTCATCCATCATCCGGCCGAACCATCCGCTCCCCGTCAGCTGGTTGCCTTTCGGGCCGTGAATCCCCGCGCCCATCACCTCTCCCAGTTCCGCCTTGAGAGAGCCAATATACCGCTCCGTATCCTTATACTGCTTTTCCAGCGCGTTCATGGCGGGAACGTCGTTTTTCAGCATGGCCTGAAACTGCCTGTGAGCCAGGTCGTCCAGTGTCTTATTGCCTTCCTCGATGGCTTTGTTATACTCCGAAATATTGTTAAACCTTGGGATTATTGTACCACTATTTGGCGTATTTGTGTAGAACGTATTTGCGCTTTTTCCTTGCGGCGCTTTGGCCTTGGATGCGGCGCTGCCGGTGTTTGCGCTCTTGGCGCCGCTCACAGCAGCCGCGGGCTTATATAAATCGCTCAGGTTGGTAAGCCTCGGCATGCTTACACTATTGCTGAAGGCAGGCTTATACGCATCGTCAAGGTTGGTGAGCCTCGGCAGCGTGCTCTGCTGCCGTTCCCGTCGGCGGCGTTCTTCCTCGTCTTCAAGTATCTGCGCGTATGTCTTGCCCGCGACGCCCGGCTTTTGACCAGCTTTATTATAGTTTTTCATCGTATGTTCTCTCCTTTCTCCTAATCAGATATGACCGTTCCCGTTTTACATACTCCCGCATCACAGCATCCTGAGCGCTTCCTGCTTCTTCTCGCAGAACGCCCGCTTCACGTCGCCGTTGATGCCGCTTTGCACCATGCCGTCGCCGATGATGATGCAGGTGGACAGCGTCAGCTTCACCAGTTCCTTGGTCTCGGCCGCCTCCCGCTCCAGCGCGTCGATGCGGCTCTCGCAGACCTCCAGCTGCGCCGACTCTCGCTTTTTCTTCTTACGCGCCTGCCCCAGCGCTGCCGCCGCCGCGTTAAGCACCAGCATGATCGCGCCCACCGCCACGCCCGTTATCACAGCTTCCATACTGCCTCTCCCTTTCGTTCACCGCAGCCGGGGCGGGAAGAAACCTCCCGCCCGCCGCGCCTTTATCCAATCAGCTTCGCCCACGTTTTTGGCCCCACGATGCCGTCCACCTCAAGGCCGTTTGCCCTCTGATACGCCCGCACCGCCGCCTCGGTTTTGGGGCCGTACACGCCGTCGATTTCGCCGGGGGAAAAGCCCTTTTGCATAAGCGCCGTCTGCACCGCCAAAACGTCTGCGCCGCTCATATACGGCTTGCCGTCGTTTTTGAGCAGCCGGTAATAGCCAGCCGCCGCGCCGCCGAAGCATTTGAGCCGCCCGTACCGGTTCCAGCCCGCTTTGGACAGCGGCTCGCGCACCACGCCGTGGTCGCGGCCCTTGGCGTGCACCACCGAGCCGTCGCCCATATACACGCCCACGTGATACATGCGGCTGCTCGTCGCGTACTTCCTGAACACCAGGTCGCCCGCAGCCAGCGCGGACTTGTCAATCGGGTCGCACAGGTCGTAGTAGATGCCGTTGGCGGTTTTGTCGCCCGATATCAGCTTCTCGTCCAAAAGGTGCCGGATGATAAGCCCGCTGCAGTCGAACGCGCGCAGGTTCGTATAGCCCTGGGCCAGCCGCTTTTTCCACAGCGCCACCACCCTTTTGATATTGGCGGCGTCGCCGTGCTCGCGCTTTGTGATCCACGCTTCGGTGATCTGGCTGCCCGTTTCGCCCTGCCCGCCCAGCACGTATATGGAGCCGTTGTCCACCTGCGCCTGCGCGAACGCGCACAGCCTGTCCGCCGCGGTGGACTGTCTCTCCCACTCTTCCTGCGACAGCAGCGCCGCCCTGTCCTCCGGTTTCACCAGCCCGATGATATATGCCACAACGGTTCCCGCGTCGGTTTCGCCCAGCACCAGCGTCTGCTCGCCCCGGTGCAGCGCGCCGATCACTTTCTGCCCGTCGCCGGAATACACCGTAATCTCTCTTGCCGCCGTTTTCATACGTACCTCCTTAAAACACCGTCCTGTTGATCGGCCCCGCCACAGGGGCGGTCTTCATGCCGATCACTTTTTTGCTCACCGGCCCCGCAGCCGGTGCGATCATCATGCTTAAAACCTGCTTGCTGATGCCGCCCTGCGACGCGGCGATCTTGACCGGCCAGTAATAATCCAGCACCAGCTGCGGCGCGTAGGCGCCGCTCTTTTTGAACACCTTGCCGCGGGCCGTGGTCAGTCCGTCCTGGATGAGCGTCAGACCGTAGTTGGCCGTGCCGGAAAGCCACGCCTGTACGATCTGTTTGACGTCCCATTCATACCAGGTGTTGTAGCCGCTGGCCGTGCACGACGCCTGCCCTGCGTCGGGGGAAGCCGGCATGGTGTTGTACGTCACGCTGGACGCCGTAAACGCACCTGTATTCCTCTTCGCCAGTATCGTCGTCTGGGCGTTCCACACATCACCGTCGTTGACCGAGTAGAGTCTCAGCTTCGCGCTGCTGACCACGGCGTTTGCATAGGCTCTCAGGTCAAATTGTATCAGCG
>JAAXZP010000136.1 GCA_012719815.1 Christensenellaceae bacterium | reverse complement strand
TGGCGGGTACGCTCTACAATGCGGCCCTTCTGGCCGACCTTGAAATCGTCGAGCGGCATCGGCACACCTGGCCGTCCGACTACCTTCCGATCGGGCAGGATTCCACCCTCACCTGGGATAACAAGGACCTCAAGATCAAAAACCCGAAAAACTACAGCTTTTTTATCAGCGCCAGGTTTCAGGATCAGAAAGTGACAGTTAAAATATATGGACAGCCACTGCCGGAAGGCGTTACAATTAAGGTGCAGAACAACATCATCAAGGAGTATCCGCCGGGCAAGACGGAAGTCCGATATACCAACAACCTGCCTGCGGGCAAGACTCAGACGGTCAGGAAGGCCCATAACGGCTACAAGGTGGAAGTCTACCGGCTCTATTCCAAAAACGGCATCGAGACTGGCCGCGAGAAAATATCGACGGACAACTACCCTGCGCTCAATAAGATCGTATTAAAAGGAAGATCAACTTCTCAAGATAAATAAGGAGGACGCCATGAAAAGTTCATCTCAGGTTACCGGATTACCCCTTATGGGTGTCCAGGAAGGTATGGAATTCGGAACCGTTCAGGACATCGTCATAGACCCGAAGCCCAAGAAAGTTCAATCGCTGATCCTTCGCGGCACTAAGAATGAATACGAGTACCGCGAGCTCAAGCTCTCAGACATTATCGGTATCGGCAAGGATTATGTGATCACCCAAACCATCGAGAACGCAGTTGCGATGGGCCTGTCCAATGCCGGCATGGCGCTGCTGAATATCCGCTGCATCGCTTCGTCCGGCGACGTGCTGGGCAACGTCAAGGATTTCGTGTTTGACGAAAAAACAGGCGTCATCCAATCTATCCAGCTCGATAGCGGCGTGGAAATCCCCGGCGAGAGCATCATGGCACTGTCCAACAACCTTTTGTTTGTCACCGCTGCGGATCAGGAGAACAACGCCGAATCCTCGCTTGAGAAGGAGCAGCAGGAATACATGCTGGGCCGTGTGGTCAAGAACGACATCCGCGACCAGAGCGGTCAGGTTATCATCCCGAAAGGAACTGTCGTAACAGCCGACGTGATTCGCATTGCAGAGGCTGCAGGCGTTATCATCGATCTCACGCTGGAACTGTAAACACAGGCTTTTGGTTTGTGCCGGTTAATCTGAAATATTCGTCCCGGGTCAACAGCTCCTGTTTGGGGCTGGATAAATAATTTTCGTTTTCATGCGCTGGTAAAACCAGCGCTTTTTAGTCCGCAGCTTTCTTTTTAAAAACGGCATTCATCCAGCTTTATCTGTCAAAATACTACTTTTTATATATATTTTTTGGCTCGTAATGGGTTATAATGGCTTAGCGCATAAAAACACAATATTCGACAGGAGGAAACGCCATGACGTATTGTTCAAAATGCGGCAAGCCTTTACAGCAAAGCGATGCCAATTTCTGCACCTCATGCGGCGTCCGGCTGGCACCTGCTCCGGCATACGCGCCCCCACCGCCTGCTTATGCGCCGCCCGTCTATACGCCCCCTCCGCCTGCACCCGCCCCGCCGACGGCCGCTGAGCGGGCCACGTTCCGCCCC
>JAAXZP010000135.1 GCA_012719815.1 Christensenellaceae bacterium | reverse complement strand
TCCGACGCGTATATGTCAGCCAGATTCCATTTATATTTGTCGTCGATTTCGCTGCGTTTCATAGTTCCTCCGGATGCTGTGTTCTCTCTATCAGTATGCCCTGCGCCGCTTAAGTCATGTGTATGCGCACGTCACGGCCCTTGAATATGATCTTCTGGGAATAGCGCACGTCCATCAGGCGCGAATGAATGCGGTCGCCGTACAGCTGCTTGAGCTCCAGAAAGCTCAGGTTGGTTACGATGACGGTGTGCAGCCCGGCCACATAGCGCTCGTTCAAAAGGTCGAAGAAGTATTCGATGGTGACGTTGCGCGTCATCGGTTCGGTGCCGAGGTCGTCGATAATGAGCAGCGGCACCTCAAAAAGCGGCGTGAGATCCACGCTTTCGCCCATCCTGTCGCTGTGGAACAATGAGAACAGCCGATAGGCCGTGTAATAGGCGGCGGTGTAGCCGCGCTCGATCACGCGGCGCATGATGCACTTGGATACATAGGTTTTGCCCAGCCCTGCGCTGCCCGCCAGCAGCAGTATCGGCGTGCCGCCGGGGAAATTGTTGGCCCATGTTTCGCAGATCTGCCGGATGCGCCGCATCATGTCGCGCTGGGATTTGCCGTTTTCAATCGGCTCGTCGCTGAACAGCGACAGGTTGAACTTCTCGAAGCTGACGTCGTTGTCTGTCAGCCTGGCTTCGGCAAGCTTGTCCTCCAAGAGCCGCCTTTTGAAGCAGGCGCAGCGCTGCGCGTCGTCCCGCGTGCCGGTATCGCGGCAGTCCGGACAAGTGTAGATGGGGTCCAGATAGTTCGCATCGTAGCCAGCCTGGACGAGCAGGGCGCGGGATTCGTCGACCAGCGCCTGAATGGCGGCGGTATCGGTGGATTTTCCGTCCAGCGCGTCCTTCAGGCTGGCCACAAGGCGGGAGGTCAGCTCCTTATCCAGCTCGGCAAGGCGCGGCACGGCCGCGAACACCTCCCGGCGCCGCCGCTGCAGCTCCTCTTCGTTTTTCTGGCGGATCGCGTCGTAAGCCGCCATCACGTCGGATATGCTCAAGTTGTGCTACGCTCCTTCATCCTCAAAAAGATTGACGGCGAGTCGGTCGTAGTCTTCCTCCGGGTGCGCGAAATCGACCGGCTTGGCGCCAGCTGCCAGGCGCCGGCTGCCGCGTTTCTTGGTTTCGCGCTGGGCGTCGGCGAGCGTCTTGACGCCGGCCTCGTGCCAGTTGGACAGCAGTGTGTTCAGATACCGGTATGGGTTTTCGGAAAGCGAGCTGATCTCGGCGGCGAGCAGTATGGCGTCGTGCGAAAGCCCCCACGCTTCGTGCCACCGGGTGTACAGCTTGCGGCTGGCTTCGGTGATGGCGCGCGTGATGCCCGCCGCTTCGAACACGGCGGTGAGGCGCTTGTCCAGCTCCGTCTGGGCTGCTATGTGCCGCCTGGCCTCCTGGGGCGTCATGATCCGGTTGTTGTACCAGTCGGTCAGCACCGCGTCCAGGCTTATGAACGGCTTGCGGCCCGGTGTGCCCAAGGAACGCGCGGCGAGCAGCAGCATTTCCGCGTCAAAGCCGTATACGCTTGTCCACTTCTGATACAGGCTTTCGTGCTCGAACGAAGGCTTTTGCCCGACCTCGCCCAGTATGCGCATCAGCTCTTTTATCACTTTGCCTGCGGCCTCGCTTTGCGCCGCGGCCTCGGTAATGGTGCGCGAGGTGGTGCAGTTTTGGTTCTTGAGCCGCTCCAGTATGCGGTCCAGGTATTTCATGCTGGGTTCGCGCG
Source organism: Christensenellaceae bacterium (assembly GCA_012719815.1). Lineage (GTDB taxonomy): Bacteria > Bacillota > Clostridia > Christensenellales > SZUA-584 > SZUA-584. Next base: position 1,897 of record JAAXZP010000135.1, on the reverse strand, counting down.
CGGCGGTGGTGTGGGCGCAGGCGGTGAGTATGGCGTCCAGCGTGAACCCCCACTCGTTTGTCCATTTGAGGAACAGCGCGTACTCGTCCTGCGTGGGGCCGCGGCCGGAAAGGCCCAGCTGCTTGAGCACGCGCTGCACGCCGGAAGCGGCGGCCTTGTAGGCATCCAGCTTGTCCTGCGCTTTCTCGGGCGTGTCGATGTGTTCATCCGCCCAGGTTTGGGCCACTTTGTCGATATACGATATGGAGACGCGGCGGCCCTTAAGCGCGATGCAGTATTCGATGAGCTTTAATACCACGGATTTGGGTAGCCCGAACGTGTCGGTATAGTCGTATATGCGCAGGTAATCGTGCGGGGAGAGCTGGCGCGAGCCGAACAGCTCCTGCAGCGCCTGGTTGAACTCGCGTTCGGAGTAGAGCGTATCGCCGCTGCGCTGGGGAATAAAATCGCCGAACTCCAGGCAGAATTCTTTTTTGTTAATGATGCGCACGAAGCCTTTTTCTGCCAGTATTCCATGGCGTCGGTGACCTCGGCCATGCCGATGTTGAGCCGCGCGCACAGCAGCTCGGAATCGATGCTGCCCTCCGATGCGTAGAGCAGCCCCAGAAGATAAGCTTCGATATACTTTTCCGGCGCGCCGATGCAGCTTTCAATGAACCGATTGGGAACGAGAGTGCTTTGATTGTGGTTTTTGAGCCGCAGCAGCATGGCGAATGCTCCTTGATTGGTTGTACTGATCAATAATGGATAAATTTATAAGACCTAAGTCTTTGTGATGATAGTATACGACAGAGGGGGAAGATGGTCAAATGAAGAACGCGCAAAAAAGAAGGTTTTTCTGCGGAAACGGTACGGGTTTGCCGCTCTTTTTTTGCCTTTTGATGCGACATGGGCAAAATCGGGCTGCGTATTTTCTGCCTTGTCGAAAAACGTATGGTTTTGTGCCGGTTTGACGAACTGATACGGCTTTGTGTGTATGGGTATTTTTTAAGGTTGCCTCGATGCAAATAACCTGTTATACTCTAATTTGTCTGAAATAAGCCAGATTAATATGGAGGCATGTACGTTTTTTTCGTACATAATATATGAAGATATATGAAGGAAAAGCTTATCATCAGAGGCGGCAAACCGCTCAGAGGAACGGTCAGCGTGAGCGGCGCCAAAAACGCGGCGGTGGCCATACTGCCGGCAACAATTCTTTGCGAGGGTGAGTGCGAGCTCGACAACCTGCCCAATATTGACGATGTCAGGCTTTTGAACTACCTTTTATGCTGCCTGGGCGCCAAAACAGAGCTCAAGACCAACTCCATCAAGGTGGACACCAGGAACTTAAATACACATATATTGAAAAACGACGCGGTCAAACTGATGCGGGCGTCGTATTATTTTATGGGCGCGTGGCTGGGCCGCTTCGGAAAAGCCGAGGTGTCGCTGCCCGGCGGGTGCGCCATAGGCCTTCGGCCCATCGACCAGCACATAAAAGGCATGACAGCACTGGGCGCGACGGTGAAGACGGAGTACGGCTGCCTGAAAGCGGAAGCGCCAAACGGCCTTGTGGGCACCGATATCTATCTCGACGTGGTGTCGGTGGGCGCGACCATCAACATCATGCTGGCTGCCGTGCTGGCCAAGGGCAGGACCACCATCGTCAACGCCGCCAAGGAGCCGCATGTGGTGGACGTGGCCAACTTTCTCAACTGCATGGGCGCCAAGGTGAAGGGCGCAGGCACCGACATCGTGCGCATCACCGGCGTGGAGAAGCTGCACGGCTGCAGCTATACCATCATTCCGGACCAGATCGAGACGGGCACGCTGATGATCGCGGCGGCTGCCACGCGCGGCGACGTCACCATCCAGAACGTAATTCCCACGCATATGGAGGCGCTGACCGCCAAGC
>JAAXZP010000134.1 GCA_012719815.1 Christensenellaceae bacterium | reverse complement strand
GCGGGCCATATCGGCCGGGTGCTGTACCAGTACGCCGAAACGCTGGGCTATGAGGTGACCGTCATCGACGACCGGGAGGACGCAGCGGCAAGAGAACACTTTCCCAACGCGAAACGGATACTGGTGGGCAATATCGGCGAGGAATGCGAAAAGCTGTCCCTTTCGCCGTCCGCCTTTGTCGTGATCGCCACGCGCGGGCACAGATGCGACGAGGCCGCGCTCTACCACCTGATACGGAAAAACCCGCGCTACATCGGCGTGATCGGCAGCCGCAACAAGGTGGCGACCATGATGGCCAGCCTGAAAGAAAAAGGCATCCCGCAGGATTTGCTGGACACGGTGTACGCTCCCATCGGCCTCGCGCTCGGCGGCGGCCAGCCTGCCGAGATCGCCGTTTCCATCATCAGCGAGATACTGCTCGTCAAGAACGGCGGTCGGCTCGCTCACATGAAATCGCTGGAGGGCTGACCGGCTCCGAGAGCCGGCAGCCCTTTTCCCGCGGCCGAAGTTTTAAGGCCGCTTTTTTCGTCCGTTTCCTGCAGAAATTCCGTCATGCAGTTCCAATAGCGTTTGGGCATGTGGGACATGCGGCAACGTGGGTTGTGCCGCTCTTTGATCTCAATGGTGCGGTAAAACAGCCGCCAAAGCTCGCGGAACTTTTGCTCTTTTTCATCCGGCGCCGGCTGCTCATATGCCTCCACGCCGCATATGCTCACGGCGCCGTCCTGATGTATCAGCGCCATGCCGTGCGTCCTGTCGTATATCAGAAATCGTTCTCCCGGGTAACGTTCGCAGAAATGCTGCGCGATCAGCGGCAGCACAATGTTTTTTGGCTCAATCACGGCTGTCAGCGCACCGTTCGTCTCGGAAAATCGGATAAACCCTTTGAAAAGGTGCGCCTCGTTATCCAGATGCCGAACAGCCGCAGTCAGCGCGTGCACTGTATCGTCCGTCAGGCGCCTCATCACCGACGGCCCCACACGAAAACCCATCCGCAGGAATTTTAATATCAGCAAATCCTTCTGAGGATGGCAGGTAAGAAACGCGCGCCGAATAAACTGTAGCGCCGGGTATCCCATCTTCTTCGGGATGGCGCGCCGCACGCGCTCCGCACGGTCGGGGCGCGTCTCTATGCGCTTAACAGGCAGCAGCAGCGGCAGTTCAGCCGAGTCCTTTAGCACATCCGCAGGCAGCTCCCGAGCGGCATAGCTCTCAAACAAGCAGCACAGCAGCCCGTTGAAGCTGCCGTCGTAGACGTATACGGTAACGCCGGACTCCGGCGCGCTCACAGCTCTCCAGTCAAACATTTCTGAAGCTCCTCATTAGCCAAAACGGGATGCTCAAACAGCGACAGCTGCCGCGGCTGCGCAGCATCGCTCGCCGCCATTGCCGTCTCCAGTCTGCCGCGCGCCTGCTCGGACAGCAGCGCTGCCAGCATCGTATCCTGCGCTATATCCAGGCCACTCGGCCTTTTGCCGCCGCAGGTGATAAAATACTGCGCGCGCTTCATGACCACGCCCAGCTTTTTGAGCCCCGCCGCATCCAGGGTGCACGTCCTGCGGGCAGCGACGATACGCTGCGCGCTGCGTACCCCGATGCCGGGCACGCGCAGCAGCATCTGATAGGGCGCGCGGTTCACCTCCACCGGAAACAATTCCGGATGGCGCAGCGCCCAGTTGCACTTGGGGTCAAGGTACGGATTGAAGTTGGGGTTCTGTTCATCCAGCAGTTCGGATGCGGAAAAGCCGTAATAGCGCAGCAGCCAGTCCGCCTGGTACAGCCTGTGCTCCCTGAGCAGCGGCGGCTTGGTGTCCGGCGAAGGCAGCAGCGAGCTCTCCACCATCGGAATATACGCGGAAAAGAACACGCGCTTTAATTTGTAGGTCTGATACAACCGCTCCGTCAGGCTGAGTATCTTTAAGTCGTTCTCCCCCGTCGCCCCTATGATCATCTGGGTGCTCTGGCCAGCCGGCACAAAGCGCGGCGCGCTGCGCATCAGCGCGCGTTCCTCCCTGTTCTCCTCGATGCGCCGGCGGATAAAGCTCATTGGCTGCAATATGGCCTGTTTGGGCTTGTCTGGCGCGAGAAGGCGCAGGCTCTCCTGAGACGGCAGCTCTATGTTGACGCTCATGCGGTCCGCCAAAGTGCCCAGGCGCGCAATCAGCTTCTGGTCGGCGCCCGGGATAGCCTTAACATGGATATACCCGTTGAAGTGATATTCCTCCCGAAGTATGCGCAGCGTAGCGATCAGGCGCTCCATGGTGTGGTCCGGGCTGATCAGCACGCCCGAGCTTAAAAACAGCCCCTCGATGTAGTTGCGGCGGTAAAACGCAATAGTCAGATCCGCCAGCTCGCGCGGCTCGAATATGGCGCGCGGCGTGTCGTTGGAGCGCCGGTTGACACAGTAAGCGCAGTCGTATGCGCATACGTTGGTCATCAGCACCTTGAGCAGCGAGATGCACCGCCCGTCGCCGGAAAAGCTGGGGCAGATGCCGCAGGATGCCGCGCTGCCCAGGCCGCCCGGCCCGGACTTTTTATTGACGCCGCTGGAGGTACACGCCACATCGTATTTCGCCGCATCGGTCAGTATCCGCAGTTTCTCGATGATATCCATAGCCCCACGCTCCTCACGCTTATCATAAACCAGAACATATGTTCTTGTAAAGAGGCAAACAGAATATTCATTCGTGTATTTATATCGGACAGCCAGACCGAAAAAACGGACAGTAAATAGCAAAGCGGAGATGCTATACCTCAGCAGCAGATGCTTTGACTTAACCCGGCAAGCCGGAGGAGCCTTCTCCCAAGCGCGGCGGTTTCGGGGTGGTTCTCAATGTAATACTGATGTGATAATATGAATCTATACAGATATCACCATACTCTGCATGGAGGGGCTTCAATGGACGGGTTTTTGAACGGTTACGCGCCTGTTCTGCAGGCTTTGCTGGCGACGCTGTTCACCTGGGGTGTCACGGCGATGGGGGCCGGCCTCGTCTTCTTTTTCAAGACGATCAACCGCAAAGTATTAAACGGAATGCTGGGCTTTGCCGCGGGAGTCATGATTGCGGCCAGCTTCTGGTCTCTGCTGGCGCCGGCCATCGAGATGGCCGAGGAAGGCCCCACTCCGGCCTGGCTCGTCGCAGCAATCGGCTTTCTCGCGGGCTGCGCATTTCTGTTCATCGTAGATAAAATAATGCCGCATCTCCATCGGGGGGCAGAAGGCAGCGCGGAGGGCGTGAAATCAGGCTGGAGGCGCAGCGTGCTGCTGGTTCTGGCCATCACGCTGCACAACATTCCGGAAGGGCTGGCTGTGGGCGTCGCGTTCGGCGCGGCGGCATACGGGATGTCTTCCGCGTCCGTCACCGGCGCGGTGGTGCTGTCCATCGGCATCGGTCTGCAGAACTTCCCGGAGGGCGCGGCGGTAGCGATACCGCTCAGGCGCGAGGGTTTGTCCCGCAGCAAGGCGTTTCTTCTGGGCCAGGCTTCGGGGCTGGTGGAGCCGGTCGCTGGCGTCATCGGAGCGCTGGCAGTCGTCGCCATGCGGTCCATCCTCCCCTATGCTTTGGCGTTCGCGGCCGGCGCGATGATCTACGTGGTGGTGGAAGAGCTGATCCCCGAAGCGCAGCAGGGCGAAAAGGGCGCGCACACCGATATCGCCACCATCGGCTGCCTTTTGGGCTTTACGGTGATGATGATACTGGACGTGGCGCTGGGATGATGCGC
>JAAXZP010000133.1 GCA_012719815.1 Christensenellaceae bacterium | reverse complement strand
TGGGCGGAATGGTGCGCGCCGTGCCGCATGCTTTCGCCGACGATCGACCAGATTGCGGAGGATTACGACGGCAAGGTGACTGTGGGTAAGATCAACATCGACGAGGAGCCGGAGCTGGCCCAGCGCTTTGGCGTGATGAGCTTACCGACGCTGATACTCTTCAAGGACGGCAGCATCGTTTCCCGTTCTGTCGGCGTTGTGGGCAAGGATAAAATCGCGGCGATGCTCGACGCCGCTCTGTAAACCGCAGCTGTCACAGCAGGCTCAGCGCAGGCTGCCGGCGTACGGGGCAGGCCGGTTTTTACCAGCTGCCTGCTTCCGTTTTGCCCGTCGCAGCCGGGAACCGGCTGGAAAAATGGCCTGATTTTTTAAAAAAAGATGGTCTTGCTGCCGTTTTTTTGATACAATATCATTTGTGTTATACAGTATATGGGGGCTTATATGGAACCGCTGAAAGTGTCGACCAAATCACAGCCGAAAGCCGTTGCCGGGGCCATAGCGGCCATGATAAACGAACACAACTATGCTGAGGTTTTGGCTGTGGGCGCGGGTGCCGTCAATCAGGCAATCAAGGCCATCGCCATCACGCGGGGGTTTATGGCGCCGCGCGGCATAGACCTGGTTGTAATTCCCGCATTCACCAACATCGAGATCGACGGCGTGATAAGGACTTCGATCAAGCTGATCGTGGAAGTGCGGTAAGTTTATGGCACCCAAGTGTCGGCAGCGCATGCCGATTTTTTTTTAGATGGTAGCAGGGGTATTAATATATGCGGAAAGGTCGTATAGCGAATTGTTTCTAAAATGCATTGAGATGTCCGGGTTCAAGTCCTTCCCGGAAAAGACCCAGATGCATATGAAGGGGTCGATCATCGGCGTGGTGGGGCCCAACGGCAGCGGCAAGAGAAACATCTCGGACGCTGTGCGCTGGGTCCTGGGCGAGCAGAGCGCCAAGTCGCTGCGCGGCGGCATGATGCAGGACGTGATATTCGCGGGCACGCAGACGCGCCAGCCGCGTTCCAGCTGCGAAGTGACGCTGCTGTTTGACAACGGCGACGCCAGGCTGGGCACGGAATATTCCGAAATCCAGGTGACGCGCAAGCTGTACCGCAGCGGCGAGAGCGAATACTTTATCAACGGCACCAAATGCCGCCTGAAGGACATACTGGCGCTGTTCCGCGACACCGGCATCGGCCGCGAGGGCTATTCCATCATCGGGCAGGGCCGCATCGACGAGATACTCAGTGAGAAATCGCTGGACCGGCGGCGCATTTTCGAGGAAGCGTCCGGCATCATGAAATACCGGGTGCGCAAAGAAGAAGCGGAGCGCAAGCTGGAGAGAACCCGCGAGAACATACAGCGCATAAACGACATCATCGCGGAGCAGGCGTTTATGCTGGAGCCGCTGAAAAAGCAGGCGGAGGACGCAGCGTTGTATCTGGAGCTCGCGGCACGGCTGCGCGCGCTGGACGTGGGCCTGTTCCTGCAAAACTGCGACAGGCTGCGCGACCGCATCACCAAGCTGGAGCATCAGCGCGCTGAGCTGGACGAAGAGCGGGCAAGCAAGGAGCAGCTGGCGATAGAGCTGGCGGGCAGGCTGGCTGCCCTGCAGGAGCAGGCGGCGAAGTCGGAGCAGGAGAGCGGCGCGCTGGCGGAAAGGCTGAGCGTTGCCATGGCGGATCTGGAGCGCGTGGAAGGCGAGATACGCCTGTGCGACGAGCGCATCGCCAACAACGAGAAGGAAACGCAGCGCCTCCGCGCCGAGATCGAGGAGCTGGAAAAGAAAGCGGCAGCCGCAGCGGAAAGCGAACAGGCCAACCGGCTCCGCCAGAATAAAATTGAGGAAGAGCTGGAAAGGCGCCGCCGCGAAGCCGCTGAGGCGCAGACCGAACTGGACCGGCTCAGCCGGGATATGGAAGACAGGGCGAAAGTGATGGAATCGGCGCAGAGCGCGCGGGTGAAATCGCTGGAGCGCATGGCCGACGTGCGCAGCGCGGTGTCGGCGCTGGAGCAGAAACGGGCGGGGCTCATTCAGCGCGTCGAGGAAGCGCAGCGCCGCATGGCCGAAATGGCGGCGGAAAAACAGAAGCTCGCCGAGCAGATCGCCGCGGAGGACGCGCGGCTGAAGGAGCTTGCCGAGCAGGCGGGCGCTGTGCGCAGCCGGTTCAACGAAGCGGTCCAGAGCGAGCGCGATGCGGCGCAGGCTGTCGCCGGGACGCGGCAGGCGCTGGAGGCCGCGCGGCGCGATTACGCCACCGCTGCGTCGTCAGTTCGGATGCTCGCCGACATGAGGGACAGCTTCGAGGGCTATATGGACAGCGTGCGGAACCTGATGCTGTCCGCGCGGGACCATGCGGACGTCGGCAGCCGCATACGGGGCACGGTGGCGGACGTCATGCGCGTGCCCGCGCAGTTTGAAACGGCGATTGAGGCTGTTCTGGGCGCCGCATTGCAGAATGTCATCGTGGAAGACGAGTACGACGCCAAGCATATCATCGCCCACTTAAGGAAGAATAACATGGGCCGGGTCACGTTCCTGCCCGTGAAAAGCTTAAGGCTGCGCTCGCTCTCGCATGATGAGCGCGCCGTGCTCACTGAGCCGGGCGTGTTGGGCGTGGCTTCCGAACTGGTGTCTTGCAGGGACGATGTGCGGCCCGCCGTGGACTTCCTGCTGGCGCGCACGGTGATCGTGGACGAAACCGACACCGCGATCCGCGTGATGCGGCGCTGCAATCAGTCGCTGCGTGTGGTGACGCTGGCGGGCGACGTGTTCAACCCCGGCGGCTCCATCACGGGCGGCAGCTTGAAGAGAGAGCGCAGCGGCCTTGTGTCGCGCGACCGTCGCGAGGAAGAGATGCGCAGCCGGGCCGAGCAGCTGAAAGCCACGGTGGCGGCGCTGGAGCAGAAGCTGGCGGATCAGATCCGCGAGCGCGAGTCGCTGCAGGGCGAGATCGAATCGCTGCGTGCCAGGCTGCACGACGGCGATGTGCAGCAGGCGGCTGCCCGGGAGAAGCGGGAATCGCTGTCCTCGGCATTAGCGGCGTCGGAAGCGCAGGAGCGCGCGATGACGGAAGAGATCGCCAGCCTGAAAGAAGCTGCGGCGCACGCGGCGCAGGAGATTGAAGGCTTCGCCGCGCTGCAGAGCGACATGCAGCAGGCCAGCGAGACGCAGAGCGAGGATATGAAGCGTCTGGAGGAGGAATTGAGCCGGCGCACCGAGCGTATCGAAGAGCTGAAGAAGGTCATCCACGATGCGGATGTCGCCATTGCGGGACTGTTCCGCGAGAACGCCGCGCTCTTGAGCGACAACATGCGGCTTATGCAGGAAAAACAGGAGTTTGAGCGGCAGCGCAGCGTGAAAGTCAAGGCATTGGAATTGCAGGCCGAGAGCGCCGGGAACCTGCGCGCTTTCAAGAAAGAGCTGGAGGACACGTACCGCAGCAAAGCCGAAGTGCTGGAATCGCTCAAACGCCAGCAGAGCGAAATGGCTGCGGGCCGCACGGCGCAGATGGGTGAGATCGCGGCGCTGGAGGCGAAGCTGGAGCAGACGCGCCGGGCGGTGACCGAGCTGTCGGAGAAGAGCCTGAGGACCGGGTTTAACATCGAGAAGGCGCAGGCCGATATCGAGGCGGCCCAGAACCGGCTGTGGGACACCTACCAGCTCACCTACGCGAACGCCCTTGCCGCGCGCCAGGACATCGATCGTACCGGCGCGGCGGCCGAAGCGGAGGAAATCCGCGCCCGCCTGCACGAGATGGGCAGCGTCAACCCGGCGGCGATTCAGGATTACGCGTCGCTTAAAGAGCGCATGGATTCGCTCATCGCCCAGAGGGAGGACCTGCAGAGGGCGGAGGAGGACCTGCGGAAGCTGATATCGTCGCTGATGAACGAGATGAGGCGCACGTTTCGCCACAGCTTTGAGCAGATCAACAAGCATTTCGGCGAGACGTTCCGGGAACTGTTCGATGGCGGCCGCGCCGAGCTGGTGCTGGAAGAGGGCGATATCATGGAGTGCGGCATCGAGATCATCGCGGAGCCGCCCGGCAAGAAGCTGCAGAAGATATCGCTGCTGTCCGGCGGCGAGAAGGCGCTGACGGCCATCAGCCTGCTGTTTGCGCTGCTGAAGATCAATCCGTCGCCGGTGTGCATACTGGACGAGATCGACGCGGCGCTGGACGACGAGAACGTCGTCAAGTTCTCCGAGTATCTGGAGAAGTGCGCCGCGAAAGACGTGCAGTTCATCGTGATTACGCACCGCAAGCCGACGATGGCGGTATGCGACAGCCTGTACGGCGTGGCCATGGAAGAAAAAGGCGTGTCCAAGCTGCTGTCGGTGCGGCTGGATAAGGAGAGCGCATGAGTATTTTTGATAAAATCCGGGGCGGGCTGAAGAAGACCCGCGATAACATATCGACCAAAGTAAACGGCGTATTGGCGTCGTTCAAGAAGATTGACGAAGATTTCTTCGACGAGCTGGAGGAGACGCTGATACTCTGTGACATCGGCGTGAGCGCCACCGAGCGCATCATGGAAGAGCTCAGGCAGCGGGTGAAGGAGGAGAAGCTCGCCGACCCGGCCGAGCTGAAGCCGGCGCTCATCAGCATCATCGCGGAGCTGGTGCCCGCAGGGCAGGCGGATGTCGAAACGCCGTGTGCGATACTGGTGGTAGGCGTGAACGGCGTCGGCAAGACGACGGCTATCGGCAAGATGGCGCACTATCACATATCGCGCGGCAAGTCGGTAGTGCTGGCGGCTGGCGATACCTTCCGCGCGGCGGCGGCGGAACAGCTCACGATGTGGGGCGAGCGCGCGGGCGCGCGCGTGGTAAAATACGGCGAAGGCGCGGACCCGGCAGCCGTGGTGTACGACGCGGTGGATTCCGCGCAGCACCGGGGTAC
>JAAXZP010000132.1 GCA_012719815.1 Christensenellaceae bacterium | reverse complement strand
GGATTACGCAGTTCAACTGGCAGCCATATTTGGAAAAACGAATCTGCCCCCGCTGAAAAAAGCGATCGCGGTGTTTGCGGCGGACAACGGCGTGTGGGACGAGGGGATTTCGCCGGTGCCGCAGAGCGTAACCGCGATACAGGCTGTGAACATGACGAAAGGCGTCACCGGTGTGGGCGTATTGGCGGCCTGCGCGGGCGCGGACGTCTTCGTTTACGACATGGGCATCCGCAACTTTCCGGGGCACAAGGGCATCGGGGACCGGCGCGTGGGCAACGGTACGCGCAGCATCGCCCGGGGGCCGGCGATGGATATCGAGCAGACCATCCAGGCCATCACGCACGGCATCGACGTGGCGGAGGAATTATGCGACAAGGGTTACCGCCTGCTGGGCTGCGGCGAGATGGGCATCTGCAACACCACCACGTCGGCGGCGGTGCTCTGCGCGCTGACCGGAGCCGATGTGGAGGAAACGGGGGGTCGCGGCGCGGGCATCACGGACGAGCAGCTGGAGAAAAAGCGCAGCGTGGTGCGCACGGCGCTGGAGCTGAGCAGGCCGGAACCGGACAACACGCTGGAAGTGCTCGCGACTGTGGGCGGGTTTGATATCGCCGCGATGACGGGGTTCTTCCTTGGCGCGGCGTACAAGCAGGTGCCGGTTGTCATCGACGGGTTTATCTCCGCGGTGGCGGCGCTGGCAGCATACCGGCTCAATGCTGCGGCGGTGGATTACATGTTTGCCTCGCACCACAGCGCGGAGCCGGGCTTTGGCATCGCGATGGATGCGCTGGGGCTGTTCGCTCCGCTGCAGCTGAATATGCGGCTGGGCGAGGGCAGCGGCTGCCCGCTGATGTTTGCGGTGCTGGACGGAGCGGCGGCGATGCTGACGAAAATGGCCACGTTTGCCGATGCGAGCATTGACCCGTCGAAATTGGTGGATATACGGAAGCCGTAGGAGGATATCATGTTCAGACATGTGGTGTGTTTCAAACTGAAGGCCGAGGAGAAGGGAAAAGCCGCCGAGGCGCGCGAGAAGCTGCTGTCGCTGAAGGCGATACCCGAGGTGAAAAACATCGAGGTGGGGCTGGACAGCCTGAAAAGCCCGCGCTCGTATGACATCATATTGATCGTGGACTTTGACAGCATGGACGATTACAGGGTGTACGATACGCACGAGCTGCACCAGCCGGTGCGCAAATTCATGCACAGCATTGTGGAAATGTCCGTTGCGGTGGATTATACGCGCGATTAATCCCTTGTATGATAATGAGGAGGAATGTTCATTCTCCGCTGCTTATGATTGTTGTGAAAAAATAAATTATTTAATTATTTAAACTTGAGGCAGGATTTTCGACGAAAGCGTCGAATACGTAAATTGTCAGATACAATTGATACAAGTTAAGATACAAGTTGAGCAGCAGGGAAGGGCTGCCCTTGTATCCTGTCTGGCGTTTAAGGAAAGGAAATGACAAGCCATGGATAAGGGCTGTGTAAAACGGGCGGTGACGTTGGCGGTGTGCCGGTATGCGGCGGCGCAGGGCGAGTACTATGTGCCGGCGGCAGCCTCCGTACGCCACGTTCATCTGAGCCAGGCCGATGTGGCTGCGCTGTTCGGCGAAGGCTATGAGCTGAGGCCTTTTAGGCCGCTGACGCAGCCGGGGCAGTTTGCTGCTGAGGAAAAGGTGGACATTGTCGGCCCGCGCGGCACCATTTCGGGCGTGCGCGTGCTGGGCCCGGCCCGCAAGGAAACGCAGATTGAGATTTCCATCACCGATGCCATCAGACTGGGCATCAAGCCCGTTGTGCGGATGTCGGGCGACATCGCTTTTACGCCGGGCGCGAAGCTGGCAGGCCCGAAGGGCAGCGTCGATGTGCCGCAGGGCGTCATCGTTGCGGCGCGGCATTTGCACATGTCGCCTGAGGAAGCGGCGGCTTACGGCTTGAAGGACGGCGACGTCGTGTCGTTAAGAAAGCCCGGCCCGCGCGAGGTGATATTCGGCAACGTGGTGGTGCGCAGCGGCAAGGGGCACAGCCTGGAGGTCCATCTGGACACCGACGAAGCCAACGCAGCCATGTTATCCAATGGCGACCTGCTGGAAATCATCAAATAGTGATTGGGAACCTGGCAGCTTGCAGGGAAAAGGAAGAGCAGGGAGCACACCCAGGCGAACCTTGAGGAATTAATAATTGGGGCCCTCGCAAAGTGAAGGTTTTGCGGGGAGAAGAGGGGCAAGGGAGCCAGGCGACTTTGCTCCGACGCGGCGGTAAGACTTGGACGAGAAACAGATCAAAGAGCTTATTAAAAGAATCACGCTGGAAGTCATCAGGCGGCTCACCGGCTTCGGGGAATACCGGACGGTGGCGCTTGTGCCTTTCTACAGCGCTTACGCGGCGGAAGCGGCGGAGTATCTTGCCGGCAAATCGGCTTGCGCGGCGCTGTTCGGCGATGCGGAGCCTTTGATGGGCATCGATTGCAGACGCGTGGAAACGCCCGAGGATAAAAAGGCGCTTCTGCGCTCGCTGCGCGATGCCGAAGAGGTGGTGCTGGTGGCTCCGTCTTTGTCGCTGCTGACCGCGGTCGCCCAGGGCGATGATACGCATTTTGAAGCGGTAGTATTTGAGAAGGCGCTGCTGGATGGCAAGAAAGCCACCGTGCTGCTGGATTTCCAGCCGCCCAAGTTCAAACGCGGCACGCTGTACGACAAAGTGATCTCCGCGGCGGACGCGGTGCGCGACATGGGCGCGGAAGTGATATACCTGGGAGCGAAGCCGGATGAGGGTTATGCGCTGATCACGGAGTTTGAGGTGAACGAAGCGGCGCGGCGCGGCATTAAGCGGCTGAAGTGTGCCCCCGGCGCGATCGTAACGCCGCTCGCACGTGATGCCGCTGCCGAAAAGGGCGTCGCAATCGACATTTAACAGACAATAAGGGAGAGCCTTGATATGATTTTAGCCAGAGTAAGAGGCAATGTGGTGAGCACAACAAAATCCGACCGGCTGGAAGGGCTGAAGCTTTTGCTTGTGGTGCCCATCGACATCGCCACGTTTACCGAAAAGGGGTCGCCGCTGGTGGCCATCGACGCGGTGGGCGCGGGAGAAGGCGAGGTTGTGATGTGCGTGGGCGGCAGCTCGTCGCGCCAGACCGCGTTGACGGAGAATAAGCCGGTGGACCTGTCCATTATTGCTATTATCGACAGCGTGGAGCTGAAAGGCAAGAAGATATTCGAAAAGTTTAAGAACGAGAGGCGGCCGGAAGACGAGAAACGGCCGGAAGAGTCATGATGCGCTTTACGCAGGCTAATTTGACACGGTGAGGTGGAATGATTATGGAAATGACACAGGAACAGATAGCCAGGATTGTGGAGGAAACGTTAAGGGCAATTAAGGCGCCGGCAGGATTTTCAGCGGGACCGTCCGGAAGATGGTTGTGCGATACCGCTGAAGAGGCTGTCGAAAACGCCAAAAGAGCGCAGCGTCAGCTGATGGACATGACGCTGGCGCAGCGAGGGAAGCTGATCGCGGCGATGCGCAAGGCAGCTATTGATAACGCCGAATATCTGTCAAGACTGGCGCATGAAGAGACCGGCTACGGCCATGAGGAGCAGAAGATCGCCAAGAACATCTTGGCAGCCGAAAAGACGCCGGGCATCGAAGACCTCCATACGGTGGCGGTATCGGGTGACGACGGCCTTATGCTGACCGAGATGGCGCCTTTCGGGGTGATCGGTTCCATTACACCTTCCACCCACCCGTCTTCCACGGTGATCAACAACTCCATCAGCATGATCGCGGCGGGCAACGCGGTGGTGTTCAACCCGCACCCGGCGGCGAAAAAGACTTCCATCGAGTCGATGCGCATAATGAATGAGGCTATTATGTCGGCAGGCGGCCCTGAGACGCTGATCTGCAGCGTGAAAGAGCCGTCGATTGAGTCCGGCAACGCCATCATGAACCACCGGGATATCCCGCTTCTGTCCATCACCGGCGGCGAAGCGGTCGTCAAGGTAGCGATGAAGACCGGCAAAAAGGTCATTGCGGCCGGTCCCGGCAACCCGCCCGTGATTGTGGACGACACCGCGATACTCGAAGAAGCCGCGCGCGATATCGTGGACGGCGCGAGCTTCGACAACAACGTGCTGTGCGTCGCGGAGAAAGAAGTATTCGCATTTGAAAACATCGCCGACAAGCTGATGGACCTGATGGTACAGAACGGAGCATACCGCGTGTACGGCGACGATATCGATAAAATCTTAAAGACTGTGCTGATCAACAAAGACGGCAGGTATGTCATCAACAGGAAATACGTGGGCCGCAACGCCGAAGTGATACTGCGCGACAGCGGCGTCAGTTTCACCGGGAAACCGCGCCTGGTGATCGCGGAGGTGCCGGACGGCCACCCGTTTGTGGTGACTGAAATGCTGATGCCGGTGCTGGCCATCGTGCGCGTGCGGACCATTGAGGAAGCGATCGACAGGGCGCTGGCTGCGGAAGCGGGCTGCCATCACAGCGCGATGATCCATTCGCAGAACGTGACGAACATGTCCATGGCGGCCAAGGCGCTCAATACGACGATATTTGTCAAAAACGCTCCCTCGTATGCGGGGCTTGGATTTAAGGGCGAGGGTTTCGCAACGCTGACGATTGCGACGCCGACGGGCGAGGGCCTCCCCAGCGCGAGGACGTTTACGCGGGCGCGCCGCTGCGTCCTGCATGGGAATTTCCGGATCATATAGCGGGAGGCTTACATGGATGTGGTAGAAATGATCCGCAACGCAGGCGTTGTGGGCGCCGGCGGCGCGGGTTTCCCGACGCATGTCAAGGTGAAATGCCAGGCTGAGGTGGTGATCGGGAACGGAGCGGAATGCGAGCCGCTGCTCCGAATCGACCAGCAGCTGATGGAGCGCTATCCGAACGACATCGTGAGAGGCCTACAGGCTGTGATGGACATGACAGGTGCAAAGCGCGGCGTCATTGCCTTAAAAGAGCATTATCACGGTGCCGTATCCGCGTTGGAGAAGGCCATCCAGGGCAAACCGGGCATATCGCTCCACCTGATGAAAGGCTATTATCCTGCTGGCGATGAGCAGCAGATAGTATACGAAGTCACGGGCCGCGTGGTGCCCACAGGCGGTTTGCCGCTGGATGTGGGCGCGGTGGTCAGCAACGTGAATACGCTCATCAACATCGCGAACGCGCTGGACGGCAAGCCGGTTACCGATAAATATGTGACGGTGAGCGGCGAGGTCGCCAGCCCCGTGACGCTGAAAGTGCCGATCGGCACGCCGCTTCGCACGCTGATTGCGGCGGCGGGAGGCCCGGCGAGTGAACAGGGGTATACGCTGATCATCGGCGGGCCGGCGATGGGCTATCTGTGCCATGACTGGGACGCGCCTGTCACCAAGACGACGGGCGGCGTGCTGGTATTCCCCAGCAGCCACAGGCTGATCGCGCTGAAAACGCCCAACACCGAGGAAGAGATCCGCATGGCCAAAGCGGTGTGTTGCCAGTGCAACATGTGCACGCTGATGTGCCCGCGCAATGCTTTGGGCCTGGGCGTGGAGCCGCACAAGGCGATGCGCGCCGCGGCGATGGGGCAGGGGGCCCTGCTGGGCGATCCAAACGGCGTGCTGTCCTGTTGCGACTGCGGTATATGCACTTACTACGCGTGCAACTTCGGGCTTAAGCCTTCGCGCATGATGCAGAACATGAAGCAGGGGCTGATGCAGGCGGGCTATAAGCCGCGCAAGGAAGTGAAAGGAAGCCCCAACGCGAACCTTGAGATTACGCGGCTGCCGGTAAAACGGCTGATCTCCCGCATGGGCGTGGCGAACTACGACGTGCCCGCGCCGCTGGATGAGCGCGACTTGGGCGTGACGAAAGTCACCATACCGCTGAAGCAGCATATCGGGTCGCCGTCGGTGCCGGTGGTGTCGGTGGGCGACCGGGTGGAAAGAGGCGCGCTGATCGCGGATATCCCGGAAGGCCGCTTGGGCGCCAGAATCCATGCGAGCATCAGCGGCAATGTGGTGAGTGTGACAGACCGGGAGATCGTGATATCCCAGTCGGCTTAAGCTAAGGAAGGTGGAAAAATGAACGCAATTGGAATGATCGAGACCAACAGCATACCGGCCGGCATAGAAGCCGGCGACGCGATGCTCAAGGCGGCGGCCGTGGAGCTGGTGACTGCGCAGCCGGCGTGCGCCGGCAAGTATGTCGTGCTGGTGGCGGGCGATGTCGCGGCGGTGAAGGCCTCTGTGGCGGATGGCGAGCCGGTAGCCGGCAACTATCTGGTGGACAGCATCGTGATTCCCAATGTGCACGAGCAGGTGATTTCGGCGCTGTCGGCCTGCACCGAGGTCAATGAAGCTGCGGCGCTGGGCATCATCGAGACATACTCGCTCGCCTCTGCGGTAATTTGCGCTGATGCCGCGGTAAAGGCTGCGGAGATTGATCTGATTGAGATACGCCTGGGGCGCGGCCGTGGCGGCAAGTCGTTCATCACATTGACGGGCGAGGTGGCGGCTGTCAAAGCGGCTGTGGCTGCGGCAGCAGAGATAGGTGAAGAACACGGCATGATGGCGAATACGGTGGTTATACCGTCGCCTCATCCGGATTTATTCAAAGCAATATATTGAATTGATGAACACTTAAAAGGAGAAGGGTAAACATGATTAAGGAAGCATTGGGCATGGTTGAGACAAAAGGTCTCGTGGGCGCGATCGAATCGGCGGACGCCATGGTGAAAGCGGCGAACGTCACGCTGCTCGGCAAGGAGAAGATCGGCAGCGGTC
>JAAXZP010000131.1 GCA_012719815.1 Christensenellaceae bacterium | reverse complement strand
GGTTGTCACCTCAATATCCGCCACCGCGGGAAACTCGACAGGCACATATTCCCGCGTGGTGCCCTCCATCCGTATCGCTGCATTGGCGATCACCACATCGCCGCCCATCCCCTCAGTCTGCATGCCGCCGCACGTGCCCACGCGGATAAACGTGCGCACGCCCGTCATATACAGCTCCTCCACCGCGATGGCCGTAGACGGCCCGCCCATGCCGGTGGACATCACCAGCACAGGCTGCCCTTCTATCTCGCCCAGCCACGTGGTATACTCGCGGTTCTGATGGTAAAACCGCGGGTTGTCCAGGAACGCCGCGATTTTTTCCACGCGGCCGGGGTCTCCCGGCAGTATCGCATATTTCGCCCCGTGGGTATCGTCAAATCCGATATGGTATAGCGCTTCCATCATAAACCCCTCTTGTCCATATTCTCATCCCTAATTATACCAGTATCAGGCGCGCTCCGCATGCTCAAAATTTAAGCCCAAACGAAAAAGCGGCCGGGCCGGTCGGCTCAGCCGCCTTCAGGCTCATCCGATCAGTACGGATTCATGAACATCTGCGTCCAGTACAGCGTGCCGTTGGCCGCTTTGGCGACGCCCACGCCTATCGTGGTGTACGCGGAGGAGAGTATGTTGGCCCTGTGCCCCGGCGAATTCATCCACGCGCTCATCACCTCAGCCGCCGTCTTCTGACCGTAAGCGATGTTCTCGCCCGCCGCGCTGAACCGCAGGCCAAACTGCTCCATCATCTCAAACGGCGAGCCGTACGTGGGCGACGTATGCGAGAAATACTTTTTGTTGATCATGTCCTGGCTCTTCAGCCGCGCCACGTATGCAAGGTCATTGCTGTACTTGAACGTCGCCAGGCCGCGCGCCGCCCTCTCCTTGTTCACCAGTTCAAACACCTGCTGCTCGTACGACGCCAGCGATTTGGTGTCCGGTATGGTGATCTTCTGCCCCACGTAATTCATATCGGGGTTTTTGATGTTGGGGTTTGCCTTCAGCAGCTCCGTATAGCTGATCTCAAACCGTTTGGCGATGGCGTACATGGTATCGCCCTTCTGGACGGAATATGTCACCATCTTGGTGGCGGGTATCGTGATCTTCTGCCCCACGTAGATCAGCTCGGGGTTCTTGATAGACGGGTTGGCGCTCAGCAGCTCGCTTATTGTCAGGCCGTACTTGCTCGCGATTTTAGCCAGCGTATCGCCCTTCTGCACGGTATATGTGGTGGCCGCCATTGCCAGCGTCGTCGTCAGCATACACAGCAAGAGCGTCAGCACCACGACATTCAGCAATATTTTCTTTACCATCGTTGTCACTCCTTTGTTGCCCTGAAAATGCTTTATCAGCATTATTCTGCATCAAAAAGCGTCACAATATTTACTTGTGCATCATTTCATGTTAATATTGGTCTATACCATTTTTAAGGGTTCTGTCATGAAAAAAGTGCCCACGTATCTCAAACTGAAAGAGGAAATACTGCAGCGTATCGCCAGCGGCGAGCTGGTACCGGGGCAGCGGCTGCCCTCCGAGCGCGACCTCGCCGAAATGAAAGGCCTCTCCCGCATGACGGTGCGGCAGGCGCTGTCCGAGCTGGTAGCCGCCGGCGCGCTGTACCGCGAGCAGGGCCGCGGCACTTTCGTGTCCGCGCGCAAAATGCAGCAACGCAACATCGCAAGCTTTTCCGAAACGGTGCGCCAGCGCGGCTTTAATCCGGACACGCGCGTTCTGGGGTTCGCTGTGGGCCCGCCGCCCGAAGACGTCGCCCGTCGCCTGATGCTGCCGCCCGGCGGCGAAACATACCGCGCGCTGCGCGTGCGACTCGCCGACGCTACGCCCGTCGCGGTGGAAGAAGTGTTCATCCCGCTGCACATCTGCCCCGGCCTCACGCGGGACGACCTGAAGGGCTCGCTGTACCGCCTGATCACCGACAAATACGGCCACCGCATCGGCAGCGTGGACAGTTCCGTCTCCGCGCGGCTTGCCAGCGCCCGCGACCAGAAATACCTCGCGGTGCCCCGCGGAACGCCGGTGCTGCGCGTGCTCAGCCTGTACTATTCCACCGGCGGACTCACGCTGTACGACGAGCGCGCCGTGTACCGGTCGGACATGTACGAATACAACATCCGCATCTCCACCCCGCCGACGTAATAAAAATTTTGCGTCACGGCGCAGTCACAGCAGGCTTTGCAGCTGCTCTAAAGCCTCAGCCTCAGCGCCGCCGTCCAGATATTCAAATCTGCAATGGGGAATCGTTCTTCTGATATAATCGACATCCGCGCCGAAGCCGTTTGCCGACGCCAATATTGCTGCTTTCTTATGGCTGGTTCTGAGGAAGTTCACAGCCGCCCTTATTTTGGACAGCATGTCGGAAACGTCCTCAGGCCGCTGCTCCATTGTCTCATCGCGCACCACCAGGCAGCAGCCCGCCGGAGGTCTTGAGCCCATAATCAGGCTCCACTGGTCGGCCAGATCAAAGCGGCTGACCGGCTCCCCGCCCCGCGGAAACACCGCCGCGTACTTATCGGCCGACAGCACCATGACGTCAAAATCCCTGTCCTGCGCCATCCGCTGGATTGTGCCGTCATCCGCATAAATGATATCTGCCGATATTCCGGCAGACGAGAGCAGCGCAGCCAGCATCCGCTCTTCCGGCGCGCCCATAAGCGTACCCGGCAACACAATCCGGCGCCCGTCCAGGTCGGCTATGGAATGCATCGTTGTGCCGTTTTCCACGGCCACGAGATTCATATAGCACACCACAGCAGCAGCGGTATACCGACTACCCGCCAGCTCCTCCATATACTCCGCGGGCAGCAGCGCCGCGTCCAGGGCGTCGCCGATAAGATCGCTTATCAGGTCATCGTAGTTCTCATAAGATATCACGGCGTCCGGCGCATTCACGCTCAACCCATATGCAGGGTACGCGCGGGGTCCCGGCACAAAGCCGAACCTCACCGCGCTCGCCGGCTTTTCGGGCATCAGAATGCCCACCGCTGCCAGCGCCGCGATGAATACGACGGTCAGTGCGACAGTCCACACGTACCGCCCGGTAACGGCTGTTTTCTCATTTTTCTCCGGTTTGCCGGCTCTCTCCATTTCCCTGCCTTCTCTCACAGCTGTCCGGCAGCGCACGTTCCCGCAGCTGTTCTAAATATACCGGAACAGCGCCATGTAAGCGGGTATGGTGATGATGGACGCCAAAGTCGTCCAGACAAAGCTTTTGGTCGCGAACTCCGCATCCGCACCGTACATCCGGGAAAGTATTACCGTCTGCGTCATCACCGGCAGGCCGGCCTGCACGGTAAACACGTTGCGCATCAGAATAAGGTCTGCCGAAGCGCCGCCCGCCGGAAACAGCGCCATGCCCGCCTCGCTCGCGAAAAATATGACGGCGGGCACCAGAAGAAACCGGCCGACAAACACGATGCCGATGTCCTTTTCAAAGCCCAGTCCCTTGGGTCCGGCTTCCCATATCATGCTGCCCATAAACAGCAGCGACAGCGGCGTGGTCAGGTCGCCCAAATACCCCGCGGTCCTGACCACAAAATCCGGCAGCTTAACGCCCGCCAGCACCACCCCGAACATCACGATAATCGCGATGATGGGCGGAATCGCCAGCTTAATTAATATCTCCCCTGCGGATATGCGGGTGCGCCGCCCGCTGATAACGTCGGCGTCGCGCCGGATCACGTAGTAGCCCAGCACCCAGAAAAACGTCGTATTGGCAAGGTAATAATACATCGCGTAGGGCAGGCCGGGGTCGCCGAAAAGCGCCATGGCCACCGGCAGCCCGATAAACATCGAGTTGGAAAATGAAAAAAGGACGGAGAAAAGCCCCCGCCTGGTGTTCGGCACCCTGAAAAGCGCGGCAAACGCTTTGCCCAGGAAATACGACGCCGGGTACGCCGCGGCCAGCACCGCCAGCGCCCGCCAGGCAATCAGAAGTTCGTCGCGGTCAAATCCGGAGAAATGGTAAATCACCATGCCGGGCACGGCCAGATTGATAAGCAGCCTGGGAAACGCCTCCGCCACATCGGGCGTGATCCATTTCCGCCACGCCGCAAGCAGCCCCGCGCCCAGCAGCAGGAATATCACAACGACAGCCTGAACGGACTGCCAGATCATGCCTGGTCGCAGAAGGCTTTGTATATAGCCCTTATCGCCGTCTCAAAATCCTTCTCGTCCACGCCCACGATGATGTTCATCTCGCTGGAGCCCTGGTCGATCATGCGGATATTGACGTTCGCATTGGCCAAAGCGGTGAACAGCCGGGCCGCCACGCCCACGTTGCGGATCATGCCGCGGCCCACCGTCGCGATCAGCGCAAGGCCTGCATAGATTTCCATCGAGTCGGGCTGGCAAAGGTTATACACGTCGTCCATCAGCTTGGCTTCCTTGCCGTTTATCTCGCTGTTGGCCAGCACCACGCTCAGCGTGTCAATGCCGGACGGCATGTGCTCAAACCGGATGTCGTTCTTCTCCAGCGCGGAAAGTATGCGCCGGCCGAAGCCCAGCTCCGCATTCATGTTGGCCTTCTCCACCGAGAAGACGGTAAAGCCCTTGCGCCCCGCAATGCCGGTAATCACATGGGTGTTGTTGTCAATCACGTTGGGCACGATCATCGTGCCGGGCGCATCCGGATCGTTGGTGTTCTTGATGTTGATGGGGATGTTCGCCTTGAACACCGGGAATATCGCGTCCTCGTGCAGCACAGTCGCACCCATGTAAGAAAGTTCGCGCAGCTCGCGGTAGGTGATCTTGCTGATCACGCGCGGGTTCTCGACGATGCGCGGGTCCGCCATCATCACGCCGGGCACGTCCGTCCAGTTTTCGTACACGTCGGCCTTCGCCGCGCGCGCCACAATCGCGCCGGTGATGTCCGAGCCGCCCCGGGAAAACGTCTTGATGGTGCCGTCAGGCATCGAACCGTAAAATCCCGGTATTACCGCCGTGCGCGACTGCCTGAGCCGCCCGCGCATCACGGTGCGCGTCTTTTCGGATTCATACACGCCGTTCGCGTTGAAGAATATCGCCCCGGCCGGGTCGATGAAATCAAAGCCGAGGTAATCGGCCAGCAGCAGGCCGTTGAGATACTCGCCGCGGCTCACCGTATAGTCCTCGCACGCGCCCGCCTGCACGTCCGCCGCGATCTTGTCCAGGTGAGACTCGATGTCGGTGCTGACGCCCAGGCCGTCGCGTATATCAATAAAGCGCTGCCTTATCTCCTCGAATATCTCGTCGCCGCTTTCCCCGCGGGACACCGCGGCATGATAAGCGTACAGCATATCCGTCACCTTGGTGTCGCCCTCAACCCGCTTGCCGGGCGCGGACGGCACCACATACACCCGCTGCCTGTCCGATTCGATAATCTCTTTGACTTTTTTGATCTGCGCAGCATCCGCCACCGAGCTGCCGCCAAACTTACATACCTTCATCGTGTTTCCTCTTCCCAAACAGCCGCCATATCGAACGTTTTGCCGGCCTGTCCTGTTCCTCTTCCTCCGCGTCCGGTTCCATGTCCGGCTCGTCCGGCGCGCCATACTGGGGCGCGTTCTGCACAACCGGCTCGGGCGGCTCCGTCTCCGCCGCTTCAATCGGCTGCGCCTCAGCCTGCACCGTATCCGGCGCGGGCATCTCCTCTTCCGCTTCCGCCTCCTCGCTGGCGTTTACCAGCAGGCGGCATTCATAATAGTAGCGCTTCTCCTCGGCCATGCCCATGGAAAAAGCCTTCCGGGGCAGCACGCCGTAAGTCACCACCGCGTCAAACAGCTCATCCTTGCGCATCGGCTCCATCAGGAAGCCCAGGCAGGCATGGCTGGATTTCACCAGGTTATGGAATTCCTCGTCGCCGTGGATATAGTCCACCTGCGCGCGGGGCAGCTGCTCAAGCAGTATGTCCAGCGCCTCCGTCAGCGTCTGCGCCAGCAGGGAATGCTTCGGCCTTCTTACCTCAATATGCCCTTTGGACATCTTGGATTCGAAACGGATAATCTGCACGCCTTCGCGCCGCTGGATGCGCGTACCCCGCGTGTAGATCATCGACGCGTCCTGCCCCTGCTTGTTGAGTATTGACACCAGGGCGTTGAGCACCACCGGCACGTCCACGTTAAACAGCACGCGGTGAATAGGATGCATCGTGATGCCGTTGTCATACAGGTTGACCACTTCCACCAGCGCGTAGCGCAGCGGGTTGTTTTCCCTCTCCTCCTCGGTGAGCTGCGCCTTGCGCTGCTCCCATACGCCCTTGGCCGCCGCCAGCGAGTGGTTGCCGTCGCCCACCGCAAACAGCATGCCGTCGCGCGCGTTTTGCTTGAGCCGCGCCAGCGCGGATACAATGCCATCCAATAGCGCCGGGTCTTCCACAAACCATCCCTTAAGATGCCCGCCGCCCATCATCAGCGGCATATCGTACATCTTGGGCAGCTGCTCCTTCGCGTCATACACCGGCCCGATCACGGTATCCTTGGGGTCGTCGATTATCAGCATCACGTGCGGGCACTCGATCACCGAGCCCTCCCGCAGCTTCATGCGTATGGGCAGCCGCTCCGGCACCGTCTGCTCCGTCGCGCGGATCAGCGGCTTTTTGTGATAGTCGATGTCGTACTGCTCGAGGTCCACCGCCAGCACCAGCCCGATGCGCGTGCCGTACGGCGTTTCGCGCTCCACCAGCATCACGCCCCTGGGGAGCTTCACCAGCACGCCGTCTTCCAGGTAATCGCGCATCGTCTGCTTGGCATGGCTGATCCTGTCCTCCACGTCCGGGTAGCTCAAATGCGCTTCCGGCACGATGATATGCAGCGTGGAAGGCGCGCCGCCCACAATCTTCGACGTTTTTATCCAGTAATCCTCATTCGAGGTGAATTGATCGCATGCGATAACAGACCATTTCTGTTTGTTGATCTTTTTATCGGGTATCAGTATCTCCGGGAAAAGGATTCCCAGCTGTTCAGTATCCATTCCAACCTCCTAGAGCCCTAAGGCATAACGGTAATATAACACACTTGATTTGCGTATTCAAGAATTTATGTCGTCGGGCCTCCTGCGGAAACTGCCGCATAACGCTGGCAAAAGCCTTGCCCGGCGCTTCGCTCCTGCTTGCCGGTCCAGCGGCTCCCACTTAGGGGTTAATTATTTTGACTGTGACAAATCTGTCATGCAAAGCTCTAAGCTATCGGGTATAATGGCAGGTAATATGAGACATTTATTACTGGTGGAAGACGATAAGACCATTGCGATGGGCCTGGAATACACGCTTCGGCAGGAAGGTTACGACGTGACCTGCTGCTACACCGCCGCGTCCGCCCGCGAGGCGCTTGCCAGCACGCGCTTCGACATCGCGCTGCTCGACCTCTCGCTGCCGGACGGCAGCGGTTACGACCTGTGCCGCGCCATACGCGCGCAGAGCGATATGCCTGTGGTGTTTTTGACCGCCTGCGACGAAGAAGTCAGCATCGTGATGGGCCTCGACCTCGGTGCGGACGACTACATCACCAAACCTTTCCGCGTGCGCGAGCTGCTTTCGCGGCTGCGCACCGTGCTGCGCCGCGCCGAAAGAGCGGGCGAGGGCGACGAGCTGCGGCTCGGTCCCGTCGTCATCAACACCAAACAGGCGCGCGTGATGAAAAACGGCGCGGAAGTTCCCCTGACCGCTCTCGAGTACCGGCTGCTGCTCACGCTCGCGTCGCATCCCGGCCAGGTGCTGTCCCGCGCGCAGCTGCTGGACGGCATTTGGGACGTGGGCGGCGAGTTCGTCACCGACAACACGCTGTCGGTATACATCAAGCGCCTGCGCGAAAAAATCGAAGACGACCCGCAGAACCCCAGGCTCATCCATACGGTGCGCGGGCTGGGCTACCGGGCAGGTGAATGACATGCTGCGCAACCGCGAATTCCGTTCCTTCCTGATAGCGCTGCTCATCGCCGGCGCCGTGCTGACGGGCGTCGGCTTTGTGCTGTCCCCGGCGGCAGGCATCATCGCCGCAGCCTGCTCGCTGATATTCATTTCGCTGTGCCTCATCTATACGTATAAGCGCTATGTACATCTGCGCCTGCTCTGCGATTACCTGAAGCGCATCAACACCGGCGACTACGCGCTGGACGTGCGCGACAACACCGAAGGCGAGCTGTCCATACTCAAAAACGAAATCTATAAGGTAACGGTGGCGCTGCGTGAGCGCAGCGAATCGCTGCAGCGCGAGAAAATCGCGCTTGCCGACGCGCTCTCCGACATCTCGCACCAGCTCAAAACCCCGCTCACCTCCCTGCTGCTGATGACCGACCTGTTATGCGACGCGCAGATGCCCGACGCAAAGCGCCTCCTGTTCACCACGCGCATGCGGCAGCAGCTGGAGCGGCTGCAGTGGCTGGTCTCCGCGCTGCTGAAGATATCGCGGCTGGACGCGGGCGCCGTCCGGTTCAACCCGCAGCTCATATCCGCCCGGGTGCTCATCGAAAAAGCCGTATCGCCGCTGCTGATTCCCATCGAGCTCAAAAACCAGACATTATATATAGAAGCGGACGACGCCTCACTGACGTGCGACGTGCACTGGACGTGCGAGGC